>JASLAV010000814.1 GCA_030146905.1 Lentzea sp.
CCTTGTGCCGGTCGTCGAGCAGCACGGTCAGCCCCCGCGCCTCGAGCTCGCTCGCGATGCGCTCGGCCTCAGGCTTCTGCTCGCCCTTGCCGAGCCCGACGACGTGCACGTCGATCGGCGCCACCTCGCGCGACCAGACCAGCCCCTTGTCGTCGTAGGACTGCTCCGCGATGGCCGCGATGGCGCGCGAGACGCCGATGCCGTAGGAGCCCATCGTCACCCGGACCGGCTTGCTGTCCGGGCCGAGCACGTCGAGGCCGAACGCGTCCGCGTACTTGCGGCCGAGCTGGAAGATGTGGCCGATCCCGATGCCGCGCGCGGCGACCAGCACGCCCTTGCCGTCCGGCGACGCGTCGCCCTCGCGGACCTCGGCGACGTCGATGACGCCGTCGGGCGTGAAGTCGCGGCCCACGACCAGGTCGACGACGTGGTGGTCGGCCTTGTCCGCGCCGGTGACCCACGCCGTGCCCTTGACCACGCGGGGGTCGGCGAGGAAGCGGATGCCGTTCGCCTGGATCGCGCCCGGACCGATGTACCCCTTGACCAGGAACGAGTTCTTGGCGAAGTCGGCCTCGTCGACCATCGCGACCTCTGCGGGCTCCATCGCGGCCTCGAGGCGCTTGAAGTCGACCTCGCGGTCGCCGGGGACCGCCACGGCGAGCAGCTCCCAGTCCTTGCCGGGGTGCTTGAGCTTGACCAGGACGTTCTTCAGCGTGTCGGCCGCGGTGAACTTGCGGTCGGTGTTCGCGTTGAGGAAGTCCACCAGCGTCTCGATGGTGGGCGTGTTCGGCGTGTGGTGCACCTGTGCGGCGGACTTGTCGTCGATCGACTGCTCCGCGGGCACGGGCGTGGTGACGGCCTCGACGTTGGCCGCGTAGCCGGACTCGGTGCTGCGCACGAAGGTGTCCTCGCCCGTCTCGGCGACGGCGAGGAACTCCTCGGACGCCGAGCCGCCCATCGCACCGGACGTGGCCGACACGACGACGTACTCGAGGCCGAGGCGGTCGAAGATGCGGATGTAGGCGTCGCGGTGGTTCTGGTACGACTGGCTCAGGCCCTCGTCGGTGAGGTCGAACGAGTACGAGTCCTTCATCAGGAACTCGCGGCCGCGCAGGATGCCCGCACGGGGACGCGCCTCGTCGCGGTACTTGGTCTGGATCTGGTACAGCGTGACCGGGTAGTCCTTGTAGGAGCTGTACTCACCCTTCACGGTGAGCGTGAACAGCTCCTCGTGCGTGGGGCCGAGCAGGTAGTCGGCGCCCTTGCGGTCCTTGAGCCGGAAGATGTTGGGCCCGTACTCCTCCCACCGGTTGGTCGCCTCGTAGGGCTCCTTGGGCAGCAGGGCGGGGAACTGGATCTCCTGCGCGCCGAACGCGTCCATCTCCTCGCGGACGACGGCCTCGATGTTGCGCAGGACCTTGAGCCCGAGCGGCAGCCAGGAGTATCCGCCCGGCGCGACGCGGCGGACGTAGCCGGCGCGCACCAGCAGCTTGTGGCTGGGCACTTCGGCGTCGGCCGGGTCCTCGCGAAGAGTGCGCAGGAACAGCGACGACATCCTGGTGATCACGGTGGGTACTCCTCGTTCACGGGCTGTCGGAGCAGCCTACTGGTTGTCCCGCCGCCACCATTGCGGCGGCGGGTTTCACTGCCTCTGACCTGCGCGATCAGAATTGTCAGACCCCCTGAGTAGCGTTCGTCGCATGCCCATGACCATTGCGATGATCACGATCGACACCGGCGACGCGCGCAAGCTCGCGGAGTTCTGGACGGCCGCGCTGGGCACCACGGTCCAGAACGACTGGGGCGAGTTCATCGTCCTCGCACCGAACACCGAGCACGGCCCGGCCCTCGGCATCCAGCAGGTGCCCGACGTGACACCGGGCAAGAACCGGGTCCACCTCGACTCGCACGTGCCGGACCGCAAGGCGGAGGTCGCGCGGCTGGTCGGACTCGGCGCCACCGAGGTCGCGGTGCACAGCGTCCCCGGTCTCGTCTGGTCCGTGCTGGCCGACCCGGACGGCAACGAGTTCTGCGTCGGCCAGGCGGGCGAAGAGCTCTAGTTCTCCGGCTGCACCGGCAGGCCGTGGTCGATCCAGGTCCGCGCCACCCCGAACCCGGCGCGCTCGTACACGCCGAGCGCACGGGTCGGGTTGGCCGAGTCCACGGACAACCCCGCGCGGTGGTAGCCCTGAGCCCTCGCCTGAGCCAGCGTCCAGCTCAGCAGGGCCGAGGCCACACCGCGCCCGCGGTGCCCGGCGAGCGTGCCGACGTCCCCGATCCACAGCTCGCGCACGCCGGTCATCTCCTCGACCACCGGGTAGTGCCGCGAAAGCACGAACGCGACCACGGCGCCGTCGTGCAGCGCCAGGAAGGAGGTCTCCCGCACGAACCGCAAGCTGTCGGTGAACGACGCCGCCCACTCCTGCGGGCTGCGGTCGACCGAACCCCAGTGCTCCCGGAACGCCTCGTTGGACACCAGGCGGACCTCTTCGTCACGAGCCGGCGAGAACGGCACGACCTCGTAACCGTCCGGGAGCGGGACCTGGGCGAGTGACTCGCCCAGTGCCACCTCCATCTCGTAGAAGTGGCGGTCCGCGCCGAAACCGAGCCCCTCGACCAATGCCAGGTGCCCGGCCGAGCGGCTCTCCACCATTGTGCTCACGACGAGCGGCAGGTCCGGGTGGCGTGCGGCGTGCAGTTCGCGGGCCATCGCGATGAGGCGCGGCATCAACAGGCTGCCGATGCCCCTGCGCCGGAACTCGGGGTGCACAACGCCGTCGAGCCGGACGCGGTGCGCGCCGACGGGGTTGTCGCGCGGCTCGACCAGTCCGTAGGCCGCGAGCACACCGTCCACCGTCACACCCACCGACCTGCCGGACAGGCCGGGCTTGGCGAACGACTCGGCGAAGTCCTCTTCGGACAGCAGCTCACCGGTGTCGTCGACGGCCTCTGCCGCGTTGTAGAGCGCG
>JASLAV010000815.1 GCA_030146905.1 Lentzea sp.
GAGCATGCTCGCGGTCCTCGCGAGCTCCTCGCGGGCGCTGTGGAAGGGCTGGTCCTGCAGGGTGCGGGCCTTGAGGACCATGCCGTAGAGGACGGCGAAGTACGGGCCGGAGGACTGGGTGACCATGTCCTCGATCGCCCGAGCGACGTCCTCAGCCGTGCGGCACAGCACCCAGTTCCGTTCGAACGGGAAGTTGCGGCGGTCGAGGATCAGCACGCCGTCGTCGGTGAGCCTGACGGAGTCGGCGAGGACCGGCTGCATCAGCTGTACCCGGTGTGGGCGGGGCGTGCGCCGGTCAGGAAGTTCTCGCCGACCTCGCGCGCCTTGTAGACGACCGGGTCGTGCAGCGTGAGCGTGCGGGCGTTGCGCCAGAATCGGTCCACGCCGTACTTGGCGGCCGTGCCGCGCGCGCCGACCTGCTCGAAGATCCGGCTGGTGACCTCGTTGACGAGCTTGGTGCTGACGACCTTGGCCTCGGAGATCGTGACCGCGACCTCCGCCCGCTTCGCCTGGCTGAGCCGGCGGCCGAGCTCGGTGGCCTCGTTCAGCTGCCTGGCGGCCTCGTCCGCGAGCAGCCCGGCGGCCCTGGTCTGGGACACCATCTCGCCGTAGGCGGCGACGATGTACGGGTCCTCGGTCGCCGACTCGACGCCGCTGACGAACCACGGGCGGGTCTTCGTGCGGGTGTAGTCGGCGGCTTCGGCCAGCGCGCCTTCCGCGATGGCCACGTAGAGCTGGGCGAGCACGAGCTGGAAGCCGATCGCGGCGAGGCTGATGCGCGGGTCCTCGCCGGCGGGCTGCACGCCGAGGACCTCGGTCACCTCGACGTCCTCGAAGCTGACGCCACCGGACGCGGTGAGGCGCTGGCCGATGTTGTCCCAGTCGTCCAGGTAGGTGATTCCCGCGGCCTTGCCGTCGAGCAGGAACGTGAGCTTGTCGCCGTTGTCCGTGCGGGTCGCGCTGACCACGAGCCGGTCGGCCACGGCGGCTCCGGTGGCGAAGGTCTTGCGGCCGTTGAGCCGGTAGCCGTCGCCGCTGGGCGTGAGCTCCAGCGCCGCGTCGAGGGGGTTGCTGACGCCGGCCCAGAACTGGTCGGGCGCCTTGCCGAACGGGACGTCGAACAGGCCGCTGCGCCAGATCTGCAGGTAGTGGTACCCGAGGAGGTGTCCGACGTTGGCGTCGGCGGCACCGACGATCCGGCCGATCCGCTGCTGGAGCGCCCAGTCGGCGACGTCGAGCAGGCCGCTCTGCCGGAGCAGTTCCACCTCTTTGGCGGGAGGCTGGTTGGCCCGGTCCCTGTCGGCCGCGTCGGACCTGAGCGTCGCCGCGACTCCGTGCGCGACGTCCAGCCAGTCAGTCATCCCCGCTCCTCTCGGTGGTACCCGGTTCAACTTACTTCGTCACACCACCGGGCTAACCACGATGTGAGAGAGACCGTCCGCTGGCAGACTTCCCCGCGTAACCCGCTCTGGCGGGGGACCGACATCTAGGGAGCAATCAGCATGGCGCAGGGCACCGTCAAGTGGTTCAACGGCGAGAAGGGCTTCGGATTCATCGCGCAGGACGGCGGTGGACCGGACGTCTTCGTGCACTACTCGCAGATCCAGGGCAACGGCTTCAAGTCGCTGGAAGAGCAGCAGCGCGTGGAGTTCGAGATCGGCCAGGGTCAGAAGGGACCACAGGCGCAGGCTGTCCGCGCGCTCTGATTCGAGCTCTTCTCAGCCCGCTCGGCTTCCGGCCGGGCGGGCTCCTTTGTGCCCACCGAACGCCCGGAACGTCGCTGAAACCGGTCCTGACCTGCGCTTCCCGAAATTGTCAGACCCGTCTGCCATCGTGATCACATCGCTCGACCGAAGACCACGAAGATCGAAAGGCTGGGACTGCCGTGCGCGTTGTCGCATCGTTCGGCGTTGAACGCTCTGGTCGCTCTGCTCGCGCCGTGGAGGTGGTGCACATGGCGGCTCTCCGGCCTCTGCACACCCCGCCGGACCGGCGCCCGCACCGGGGTCAGGCCTCTCGCGGTCCGGGTGGGCGATGACGCTGACGTGCGTGGACGAAGCGGGCGCCGTTCAGTTTCCCACCTGTGAGCAGCTCGCGACACGCGAGATACCCGCACTGTTAAACGTCCACACGCTTGAAGCTGTTTCATGTTTCACGCGGGTAGGTGACCCTGGTCACCGTGCGACTCCTCCCTGCCATCGCAGCCCTGCTGCTACTTCCCCTGGTGCCCGCCACCGCGAACGCGGCTCCCGCGGGCACGTACTACGTCACCAGCGTCGGCACCGGCCTCAACGTCGCCCAGAGCGGCAGTGGACTGGCGCTGCACCGGCCCAAGGGCAACGAAGACCACCAGCAGTGGCGGCTGAGCGACGGGAGGTTCGAGAACACCGACTCCCCTGGCCAGTGCATCACCCGTCAGCTCACCATGGCTCCGTGCTCCCAAGGGGACACGGTTCACAACCCCGTTCAGTTCGGTGACCAGTGGGAGTTCTTCAGCCTCGGCGGTGAGTCGCGCTGGTACCTGACGCCGGTCGTGAACCAGACCTCGCCCATGCCGGCCGATCCGCGGCTCGACCAGATGACCTTCCTGACCGCCCACAACGCCTACGCGAACGGGGTGGACGGCGGGTTCGCGCCGCCGTTCGTCAACCTCGCCAAGAACCAG
>JASLAV010000818.1 GCA_030146905.1 Lentzea sp.
CCGCGCACGGCGAGGCGGTCGGCGCGCTCGTTGCCGACGTGGCCCGCGTGGCCCTTCACCCAGTGCCACTCCACCTCGTGCCGGTTGGCGGCTTCCTCCAGGCGGCGCCACAGGTCGGCGTTCTTGACCGGCTCACGGGACTTCGTGAGCCAGCCGTTCGCCTTCCACCCGTGCACCCACGAGGTGATCCCGTTGCGGACGTACGTGCTGTCCGTGTAGAGCTGCACGGTGGACGAGCGGGTGAGGCTCTCCAACGCCATGATGGGCGCCATCAGTTCCATGCGGTTGTTCGTCGTCGGGCCGATGTCACCGCCGTACATGTCCTTCTCGTGCTCGCCGTAGCGCAACACGGCACCCCAGCCGCCCGGACCGGGGTTGGGGCTGCACGCGCCGTCGGTGTAGATCTCGACCTCCATGCGTCAGGAGGCTACCGACGGGGCCCGGCGCGCTCTCGCCCGGCGGTTACCCGCGGTCGACGTCGTGCCCGTGCAGGAAAACGCGCACGCCCGCCACGATGTCGTCGTCGTCCGGACGTGTGCCGCTGATGCTGGGGTCACCGGTCATCGTGAGCATCATGAGGTGCACCGCCGCGCGCCGCGGATCCCGGAACCCGAGCTTGCCCAGCTCGTCCGCGAGCGCCTGCCGCACCCTGCGCGGCCCGGTCTCCTGCCACGCCTCGACCGCCTCGGCCGGGATGTGGCCCAGTTCGGCGTTGATCTGCCGCACCAGCGCGAAGTGCTCGGCGTGACCCCGCTGGGCGCTCATGGCCCTGCCGAACGCGACCAGGTCCTGCTCCAGGTCGGTGACCTTGTGGAAGTGCCGCTCGATGATCGCGATCTGGTCGCGCGCGGCCTCGCTCGCGCCGGCCTGGATGACGTTGCGGAAGAGGTCGGCCTTGTCCGCGAAGTGGTTGTAGAGCGTGCGCGTCGACACCCCCGCCTCCTTCGCGATGGCGTCGATGCCGGCACGCGCATACCCATCGCGGGCGAACACCGTCAACGCCCCGCGCAGGATCGCCAGTCGCTTGTCCGGACGCATGGACCGATAGTACAACGATCGTTGCACTAAGTACTACGACCGTTGTACTTTGGCGATCATGCGAATCGCAGTGATTCTGGGGAGCACGCGTCCTGGCCGTCGTTCCGAGGCAGTGGCGCAGTGGGTCGTGAAGGTCGCCAACAGCCGTACCGATGCTTCGTTCGAACTCGTCGACCTCGCCGAGGTCGGCCTGCCGATGCTCGACGAACCGATTCCCGCGATCGTCGGCCAGTACCAGCACGAGCACACGCGGGAGTGGGCCGCGCGCATCGCGTCCTACGACGGTTTCGTGTTCATCACGCCCGAGTACAACCACTCCTTCCCCGCGGTGCTGAAGAACGCCATCGACTACCTGTACGCGGAGTGGAACAACAAGGCGGCCGGCTTCGTGGGCGTCGGCGGCACCGGTGGCCTGCGCGCGGTCGAGCAGCTCCGGCTGGTGCTGGCGGAGGTGAAGGTCGCGACCGTGCGCACGCAGGTCGCGTTCGCGCGCGGCGACATGGAGGGCGAACCGCCGCACGGCGACACGCTCAACGCGATGCTCGACGAACTGGTGGCGTGGGCGTCCGCGCTCAGGTCGGTGCGGGAGGTGGCAGCGGTCTAGCGCGGCAGCCAGCTCGCCACGTCGGCCACCGCGTCCAGCACCTCACCGCTCACCTGACCGGCCGCGGACTCCGTCTCGGCGATCACGACCGTGCTGCCGTCCGACCGCGACTGGTAGTGCAGCCCGCTGAAGCGGACGTCCGCCAAGCCGAGCAGCGGAGCGCCGAGCGGGGTGATGTCGCCGGTGCCGTGCACGTCGATGAGCGTCTTGAACTCACCCGCGTCGCGCCGGTTGCGGAAACCGACCCAGGCCACGGACACGACCGCGACGTTGCCCCGGTCGTCACCGACGGCGAACAGCGTCCGGTCGAGTGACCTGCACGGGTTGCGAACCAAGTGGTCCCGCACCTGACCGAAGGAATGCGACACACACTCAAGCGCCGGTTTGGCCGTGCGCTTGAGTGTGCGCATGTTCAGCTTGCGCCAAGCGCCGTCGGCGTCGCCGTTGCGAGCGGACTTCCTGCCTTCTGACCGCGCCTTGGTGAGGTTCACGCTCGCGGAGTCGACCGCGACGGTCGACGCGCCGCCACCGGCCGCCAGCCCACCGCCCGCGGCGACGGACACCGCCAGCACTCCTGCGGCGACCACCGCGCCGGCCTTGCCCGCCCCGGGATCCGACCCGCCTCCGGCACCGCCGATTCGTCGCGCCATCGATGTCCTCCTCGGGCATGAGGACATCGCACCCAGGACGGTCAGCGTGATGGATTGGGGCCAAAGCACCCGATCGGCTCAGCCCGGTGCTCCAGGACGACACGGGCCGCGGCGACCAGATCCGCCTCCCGCCCGTGCCGCGCCACCGCTTGCAGCCCGACCGGCAGACCTTCGGAGTCGAAGCCCGCGGGGATGCTGATCGCCGGATGGCCGCTGAGGTTGAACGCCCAGGTCAGCGCGGTGTTGACCCGTGCGCCCGGTCCGTCGTGACCGTGCGGCGGGCCAGGCGTCGTCGGGGTGAGCAGCAGGTCGGCGGTCTCGAACAGCTCGTCCAGCAGGGGGTTCGGGCCGCAGCGGTTCGAGTACCAGTCCTCCGCCGGGTCCTCCAGCGCCAGCGAGACGGCGCGCGGGAGCAGCGGGGCCGCCGCTCGCAGGGCGATCTCGGCCTGTTCGTCGTCCACGTCCGCGAAGCCCAGGTCAAGGGACCAGACAGCGGTCGGGGCGCTGAGCTCGGTGGTGCCCAGGTAGGTCGCGAGCAGGTCCGGGTCACGGGTGAACACCCCGACCGCGGCCCGTTCCGGCGACGTCGTCTTCAGCCCGAGCACGCCGCACCAGGCGGCGGGGATGCGGATCGACCCCGCGCCGTCGACCCCCGTCGCCAGCGGCACCACACCCGAAGCCACCGCGACCGCCGAGCCGGCCGACGAACCGCCGGGGGTGCGCTCCAGGTTCCACGGGTTCCGTGTGACACCGCGAGAGTTGCGGCCCCACGTCTGCCACGGCGTACTGCCGTCGGGCGTCGTCGTAAGACCGATCGGAACACATCCCATGGCCATCAGCGCTTCGCGGTGGCTTCGGCGTTCACCACGTTTCACCGCGATGGGCAGACCGGCAAGGGGGAGTGACGGGTCGACGTCGAGAGCGGGTGAGCGGAAGACCTCGCGGAAGGCGCACAGCCGTGGTTCGACGGCGTCCAGCCGGGCCAAGGCGGCGGAGACCTGCTCGATGTCGGACCGCACCGGACCCTCCAGCACAATGACGCGGGTGAAATGGACCCGCGCAGTGCATCACCTGACCGAGCTCGTGGAGAAGTGCGCTGAGCCGCCCAGTCCCGTCTTCCGCTTCGACGTGGTCGAGCTGTGGGTGTTCGGTGACCTGCTGGGAGTGCCGCGGGACCTGGACGAGATCGAGGTGGCGGTGGTCGCGGACCTGCCCGTGGACGAGGTGCCGTGGCTCACCGAGCCGGTCGGGGCCGAGCACTGGGCGAACTCCACGCGGATGTCGCGCAACCCGATCTCGGCGCGCTGGCGTTCGGTGAACGCGCCGGTGTGGAACCACGTGATCGACCGGCCCGCGCTGGTGTGGAGCCGCGCCGACGGCATCGCGGAGGAGGCGCTCGTCGCGGTGAACGACGGCACCGCCGAACTGGTGCGCCTGCCGGAGCCCTCACCGGACGAGCTCCGCAAGCGGATCGAGGACGAGCTGGCCGTGAGCCTGGCGGCGCTGCGCAGGGAGAACCAGACCTACACCGACAAGCGGTGGAGCCCGGGAAAGCTCACACCGCACGCCGACTCGCTGTGGCGCACCACCACCGGCTATCTCGACCTGCTGGACGCGGCCGGCGAGTAGGGCTCACAGCTCGGCGGGAGGCCGCCGCGCGAGGTGTTCCAGGTGGTGCGACATGGCGATCGCGACCCACCGCGACACGGTCTTGGCGGACCGCCCGCCTCCGCGGCGGCACCCGGCCAGTTCGCGATCGCCCCACGAGTAGTCGCCGCCGGCGAACTCCGGCCGCGCCACCAGCTCGTCGGCCAGGTCCGTGAAGGCCTCGCCGGCCGCATCCGGCACCACCTTGCCGTCCTCCCTGGCGAGCTGCCGCCGCATGGCGATCACGTGGCTGGGCACGGTGTAGTAGAGGTAGGGGTTGATCGTGCGCGGTCCGGGTTTGCCGGCCGCAGGCGGAACGGGGTGGACCACGCCGTAGTCGCCGTAGTTGATCTCCGCATCCGTGTTCGCGACCTCGTGCCACAGGACGACCTCTGGCCGGTCCCGGACCGAGGTCACGAAGCCGTGCCGGTCAGCAGGGATCGACCCGGCCAGCACGGTCGTCGAGGACGGACCGAGGCGGTCGCTGAGCGTCCTGGCCAGCGACCGTGTGAGATCCACCTGGTGGGGATGGACCGTTTCCATGAAGCCCAGGTCGATGACGGCGTGCACCGGGTTCTCGCCAACGCGTGTGGCGCGGGAGACGCGAGCGAGGCAGTCGTCGACCTGGCTCGGGGAGAGACGGAGGTCCCGGAACCGGACCACGATCGCCCGAGGCCGGTGCTCCTGGAGCATCGCGACTCTCCTGAGCTGGTCATCCGTCGGCGAGGACGGGATGACGGGGATGAAGGCCGGGACGTCAGGGGCGAGCAAGCCGTGCTCGACGGCCAGAGCCGTTTCGATGCGGTCGTCGAGGAACTCGAACACGCCGCCCGGATATCGGGTCAGCGCGGCTTCCGGGCTCAACAGGTGCGGGTCGATCCAGACGGGCTGCCGCAGCTCCGCCATGTGCACAGCGGCGTTGACCAGGGCCTTCAGGAGTTGCCCCTGCCCCTCCGGCTGAACGGAGTCGAGCAGTTCGATGACGACTCTGGGGCCTGGTGAGTCGCGATCGGCGAGGTTGCGGAGGGCCTCGAACTCGCCCATCTTGCTCTTCATCGCGACCAGTGGTGTGAATGCCATCGCACGGATCCCCCTTCGCAGCGGCAGGGTGAACCACTTCGATCATGCTGGGGGCGGGCCGGCGTGTAGCCCTCCGGACGGGTGAAACCGGCTCCCGGTTTCTTGGCGACCAGGTCGCGGAAGGGCGTTCTCCTGTAACGCCAACCTGCCGCCAGAACGACTAGCGATTGAGTTGGTGCCGTTGAGCGCGCCGTGAGCCGATGGGAGTATTCGGTGGACGGGTACGGGATTTCTGTCGACTTCGATGGTCAGCGGCTCGTCGTTCAACCCAAGAACGCACTGGCGAAGCTGGCACTGGGCCGGAGCAGACTCGTGGTGACCAGCGCGGAACTCGTGTCCGTCTCGATGGTCAAGCCAGGACTGTTTCGCAATGGCCGTCTGAACCTCGTCATTCGGGACGAACGTCCGTGTCAGTTGCACTTCACCCGCGGACAACAGGCGGATTTCGAGCAGCTGTACCGCGGGCTGGGGCCATTCTGCGGGGGAGACACGACCGCCCCTGAAGTCACTGCGCCGCAGCCGGCGCGCCCTCGCCCCGCATCAACTGGTCATTCGACCGGGCAGTCGCTGGTGCTGCGGGGATCTGGCTGGTTCGGCCAAGAGGTGGTCGGCGAGTCGCACTACTTCCCGGCGTTGCGCGGACTGGCCGGCGCAGCAGCGACCGGTGAACGGGAAACGACTGCTCATCTGCGCCGCGAACCGTCGAACCGCCACGATCGCAACGCGGTCCAAGTGCTGGTAGAAGGGCGACTCGTCGGTTACCTGCCGCGCGAATCAGCCGCCGAATACGCAAGTTCTCTGCAGGTGGTGGAAGAATCCGGCAAGACTGCCCGGTGTCGTGCACGGGTCTGGTGGCGTCGTGCCCCCGGAGATTTCATCGCCAGCGTGTCGCTCGATCTGGCTGAACCAGCAGTGCTGTTCCCGATCAACGGTGCCGATGACCGGTCACGCCACATGTTCATTCCGTCAGGTCGCTCTTATCAGTTGACCCGTGAAAGCGAGCACTTGGACGTTCTGGGACCGCTCATGAGTCGCGCTCACACGCAGGGCAAGGTTCTGGTCGTCGCCAGCCTCCGGGTTCTTGAGCGCTCCGGTCCGCGCTCGAAGAGTGAAGTCGTCGTGATCTACGTCGACGGCGAGGAGATCGGCGAGCTGACGAAGCAGACATCGGCGAAGCTGTCATCGATCGTGCGTCCGCTGCAGGAGGCCGGAATCACGTGTTACGCCGATGTGGTGTTGACGGGGAATGCTTTGGCCGTCGAGGCGAAGCTCAATATTTCACCGCCTGAAGCATTGACGCGCGACTTCGTGCGACAACTGCAGCTTGCGGTTCAGCAAGCTTGACGAGCGTCGTCACGGGGACTGGTGAGTTCACTGCGCCGGCGCCGCCAGCTGTGAGGGCGCCAACCCGCGAGCACCAGGCGTTCCTGGCTCAAGGACTGGACGACATGGTCACGATCGTCGAAGTCTGATGTCTTCTGCTGAGCCGACGACAAGACCAGGGCAATCACCGGCCCTGCGCCAACAGCGGACCTGTCGCGATCGGCCGGCTCTCACCGTGGCGGCGACGACGTCGCACAGCACTGCGGCTCGGCCGATCGCGACCGGTCAGGCCCGGCTCGCCACCGCGGACCGGCCGGACGGCGGTGAGGCGGTCCTCACCAGCCTCGGGCGCGCCACTCCGCGAGTGCCGGGCGTTCCTTGCCCAGCGTCGAGTCGTCGCCGTGACCGGGGTAGAACCAGGTGTCGTCGGGGAGGACGGCGAAGATCCGGTCCTCCACGTCGTTGATCAGCGAGGCGAAGTTGTCCGCCGACGTGGTCTTCCCCACACCCCCCGGGAAGAGTGAATCACACTAGCGGTGAACATCGGTGTCACCGCACATGCCCTACGGGGCGAGGCGCCAGAGCGCGTCAAGTGGCAGAGCCTTGATCTTCTCGCCGAACGGCAGGGTCTGCTGGCCGGCGTAGAGCACATATCCAGCGACGAACCGATCTCCCAAGTTGTTGGCCAGATTTCGCAGGCCGGTGAGGTCCTCAGTGCGTACTGTCGCCCCGGCTTTGACCTCAACCCCAATCACTCGGCCGTCCGGCGTCTCGATGACAGCGTCAACCTCTTGCTTCTCCTTGGTGCGGTAGTGATAAAGCCGT
>JASLAV010000822.1 GCA_030146905.1 Lentzea sp.
GAGTGCGTGGCGAACCCGTGGGACATCGCCCCGTTCCAGGTGCTGGTGACCGAGGCGGGTGGCCGTTTCACCTCGCTGGACGGCGAGGAGCGCTACGACGGCGGCAGCGTGCTGACGTCGAACGGCCACCTGCACGAGGCAGCGCTCAAGCTGTTGGCACGGTGAGGGTTCCGCGCGCGAGCTGAGCCCAGGCGAGACGGCCGAAGAGGTAGTGGCACGCCACGCTCTCGTCGTCGAACCTGGCCCAGTCGTAGCGGTTGCCCTGCTCCTGCCAGAACACCTCGTGCCCCGTCTCGTCGGTGAGGAGGCACCAGCGTCCCTCCGCCTCCTCACCGATGCTGACGACGTCGTCCGGCACACCGATCCTGATCAGCCACTCGGGCAGCGACTCGACGTTCATGCGGTGATCTCCGTGAGGTAGCCGAGCGCGACCAGGTCCGCGACCGGGTAGGTGGTGCGGTAGCGGCTGCCGCCGCCGGGCTGGCCGAACCAGGGCGCGCTGATCGTGCGGTGGACGGGCAGGTCCTTGACGACGCGGTACCGCCGGTAGCCGCTCTCCAGGGCCTGCGGCGGCAGAGAGCGCTGGGCGAACGGCGTGCCCGCCGTGCTCAGGACACGGCCCTCCGGGGTGCCGAACCTGTCGAGCTCCGCGCCCTCCCCGAGCACCTCGGGCTGGCTGTCCTCGTAGCCGCCCTCGCGTTCGACGGGCCAGCGCGGCGTGCCGTCCTCGTTCTGGAACAGGTTCTCCCAGTCGCGTTCGTGCATGGCCGCGAGCGGGTCGTAGCCCTCGATCAGCTCCTGCACGATCGGGTGATCCTTGCCGAGACCGTCCGAGCTGTCCGACGGCCGCGGGTCCGCCGTGTCGACGAGGCCGGCCCGCGGGTGGTCCTGCGGGGCGAACCTCGGCGTGACCCGCTCCTCGGCCGGTGCCGGGGGCGGGAGCTGGCGGGCCGGCTTCGGGGCGAGGCGCGGAGCCTGGCCCGCGCTCAGGAAGATGGCCATGAACCAGCTGCCGGCCGCCACCGCCGTGTAGGTGTGGCGGAGGAGGTCCCCGGTGAGACCGGAGTCGGCCAGCGCCACCTCGCGGTTCTCGAGGCGGTCGGTGAGCGAACCCGACATCGCGTGGCCGCCGGGGTCGACGGTCGCCAGCGGTCCCGTGGTGGCGGCCCCGCCGGGAGCAGGCGTGTGCGTGCCGAGGTCCAGGTCCGCACCGGGAGCCGCCGGAGCGGCGATGGTGTCGCTCTTCTGGCCGCCGGGAGCGGAGAGCTCGGTACCGGCTTCGCCGAACTCCGCGTCCCTGAGCAGCGCGTCCTTGGTGGGGTCCTTGACGAGGGCGTCCTTGCCGACGGCCTGCGCCTGCTGTCCCTGACCCGCCGTCTGCGTGCTGCCGTGCTGACCGGGCCCCTGGCTCTGCGCGGGAACCTGGGTGCCGGGCTGACCAGCCTGAACACCCGGCGCCGACACCGCACCCGGCACGCCCGCCTTGGCCGCACCGGCCTGCGCGGCGGCCTTGGCCTCGCCGGCCTTCACCTCACCGGCCTTGGCCTCGCCCGCCTTGAGCTCGGCGGCCTTCGCCTCCGCCGCCTTGGCGGCCTGTTGGGCGGCCTGTCCCTGCTGGGCGGCGGCCTGACCCTGCTGACCGGGCGCACCGCTCTGCTGGCCCACGACGGCACCGGCCGTGGCGGGAGCCGCGGCAGGAGCACCACCGGCAACACCACCCACGGCACCGCCGACGGCACCGACGGCGCCACCGACCGGTCCACCGGCGGGAGCACCGCCCACCGCGGGTCCTGCAGGTGCGGCGGGCGCGGCCGGGGCAGCGGCGGTGGCCGCCTGGCCGGGCACCTCACCACCGCGGACCAGCGGCTGGTCGAGCACGGCGGCCGAGGCCTGGGTCGTGCTCTCGGTGATCGGTCCGATGGTGCCCTGAACGCTCGGGATCGCCTGGGCCACCGGCGCGGTGACGTGCCCGACGGCGTGGTCGACCACGCTCGGCAGCACCTGCGGCCTGCCCTCGCCGTGGCCAGGTCCCTGCTGCCCGTGGCCCTGCCCCTGTCCGGCGCCGGGTCCGTTGCCCTCACCACGACCGTGGCCGTCACCGGGCCCGTCGAACACCGGACCGACGGCGTCCCGGCCACCGGGCACCGCGTCGGCCACCGGCTGCACAACGGCGGCAGCGGGTGCCGTCACGGGCGCGGCGGCGTCCAGAACGGGAGCGACGGCATCGGTGACGGCACCGACGACAGGCGCGACCGGCGCCGTCACTGCGCCGAGAACGGGAGCCACCGGCGCGGTGACCGCGCCGACGACAGGAGCGACCGCCTCGGTCACCGGGGCGACCACGGCGGCGACGGGTTCGACGACGGGCGCGACAACACCGGCGACCGGGGCCACCACACCGCCGACGACGTCCGTGACAGGCGACAACAGCCCGCCCAGACCGCCACCGCCACCACCGCCGGGCCCGTGGGCACCGGGCGCGGTGTTGACGGGCTGCGAACCGTGGGTCATGTCCACGCCGCTGTCCAGGCGGATCGCCGAGGACAGGGTGTTCTGGAGGTTCGCGACGTTGGCCGCGGCACCCTTGGTCAACGTGTCGAGGCCGAGCAGCGCGTTGGGGTTGCCGGCACTCGCGGAGGTGTTGGCCGCGTCGGTGTTCTTGGCCAGCGTCACCAGCTCGCGAACGATCTGGACCTTCGCCGCACCGACCTGCGTGGCGGCGTGGTCGAGCCGATCGGCCGCGGCAAGACACCCACGAGCGGCGCGCTGCAGCTCACCGTCGGGCGCCACGACCTTCGCCCAGCGACCACGCGCGGCATCACCGGTGGCACCCCTCACACCGTCGAGCGCACGGGAAGCGGCACCGTCGGACGACGTGCCCAGCCCCTTGATCTTGTCGCCGGCCTCGCGCCAAGCGGCGGCACTGGAACGCATGGCGTCCTCGTCGGCCTTGGGCCACGCGACACCTGCCTTGGCCGCGACCGCGGCGAGTTCGGCGGGGAGCTCGATGCCCATGTCAGCCCTCCAGCCTTCTCATCGCCGAAGCGTTGCTCTGCTCGACGTGCCGGTACGTCTCGGCGGTGGCGGCGAGCTTGTCGCCGACGTCCCCCAACGTCGTGGCAAGCCCCGACAACGCCCCAACGGCCTCACCGGAGGGCTTCTCGTGGGACGCGGCAAAGCTCTGCCCCACAGCGTCGTCCCCCCAGCAGACACCGAACGCGGCCAGCGCCTTCTCCAGCGTCCCCGCGATCTCGGTGGCCTGCCCGGCGAACCCCTTGAGCTCGCGCGCCCCGGCGTCCAGCCGATCGAGGTCGGCCTCGTACCCGGTCATCGCATCCTCCTGTCGATGAGCTCGGAGTCGAGCCAGCTCTCCCGCTGCTCGTTGTCCTCGTCGTCGTCAACACGACGACGAGCAGGCTGCTGAGCCACCCTGGGCTCGTACTCGGCAGGCGTCAGGTCGGCGGTCCCGGCAACCAAAGCGGCAGGATCAGCAGCCGCGGGCAGAACCGCGCTCAACGTCTTGTAGGTGTCCTCGGCAGCGATGGCAGCAGCCGCCTCGACAGTCCGCACGATCAACTCGGCCAGCTGCTCGGGCCGATGCCTCCGATAAGCGACCTCGGAAAGCTCCAGCTCCACGAGCTTCCCCCCACTACCGACGATCGCGGTGACCGTCCCGTCCGGACTGGAGGCCCGAGCGGACACGGCAGCGAGCTCCCGCTGGACAGAAGCCAGCTGCTCGCGGCTGCGCCGGTAGTCGGCAAGCAGCTCCTCGACCTGCGCACGGTGGTCGTCCACCGAGTCCCCCTCACACGCATAGCCCTGGGCTCGGGCTCTAGGACGCCGTCGCCCGTAGATCGGTTCCCAGAGGATTCAGTTACCAGGATCAACGACATGATCGCCTTCGAGGATCTGCCCGCAGGCCGAATCATCCCGCTAGGCGACGTCGTCGTCGACAGGGAGGACATGCTGGACTTCGCGAGGAAGTTCGACCCGCAGCCGTACCACCTGGACGACGAGGCGGGCAAGAACTCGATTTTCAGTTCGAGGCAGAGGTGCTGAGCGCAAGGCGCTCGAAGAAGCGAAGGCGAAGCCGAGCCGCTTTGAACACCCTGGTGGGTGGGGTGGTCCCGTCACGAGCAGTGCTGATGCGTCTTTGCCGCGCGGCGAACGCGCCCCGTCTACGCAACGCGCGGCCGCGGTAAGCCCCTGGCGTGCCATCTACCCGCCCGCCGCGCTGGCCGGTCCTTGATCATCCGACGGGGTCCGGGGCGGAGCCCCGCGCCGTAAACAGAAACCTACTTGGCCAAAGCCTGAACCACCCGAGAAGGACTGGGCCGCCCCAACCGCTCAGCCATCCAAACCGAGGTCTCGACCAGCTTCCCCAAATCAACCCCGGTCTCAACCCCCAACCCGTCCAGCATCCACACCAAATCCTCGGTGGCCAGGTTCCCGGTGGCGGATTCGGCATAGGGACATCCCCCGAGCCCACCAGCGGAGGAGTCGACAGTCGTGACCCCGCAACGCAAAGCGGCCAAGGTGTTGGACAGCGCCTGCCCGTAGGTGTCGTGGAAGTGCACAGCCAAAGAGGAAACGTTCCCGAACCCCTCAAGCAACGCTTCAACCTGCCCGGGAGTGGCAACCCCGATGGTGTCGCCGAGGGAAACCTGCGAACACCCCATCTCCAGCAACCGCTCCCCCACGGAAACAACCTGCGAACGGGAGACGGCCCCCTCCCAAGGATCCCCGAAGCACATCGAGACGTACCCGCGAACGTCCAGCCCGGCATCCAAAGCCCGGGCAACGGTAGGGGCGAACATCTCGAACTGGGAGTCCAAAGTCCGGTTCAGGTTGCGAGAAGCAAACGTCTCAGTGGCAGAAGCGAAGATCGCGATGTGCGAAACCCCGGCCTCAAGAGCCCGGTCCAACCCGCGCTCATTCGGCACCAGAACGGGGTAGACCACCCCAGGCCGCGCAGGCCGAGCAGCCAACCCGGCCAGCACCTCACCGGCATCAGCCAACTGCGGCACCCACTTCGGATGCACGAACGAAGTGGCCTCCAAAATGGACAGCCCGGCATCAGCGAGCCGGTCCAGGAACTCCAGCTTCACCGAAACCGGCACCACGACGGACTCGTTCTGCAGCCCGTCCCTGGCACCGACCTCCCAGATCGTCACCCGCGAGGGCAACGCCCCGGACGGGACGACGTCGGGCAGCCCGACCTCACGCGCGCCCATTGACGGTCCTCGGCCGGAAGTCGTCGCCGGGGTTGTCGTTGACCTCGCGGTACAGCATGGTGTGCACCTTTTCCACGGACGGGACGTCGTCGACCACGAGCCGCTCGTCCGACGCGGACTCGATGGTCAGGGTGCCGCAGCCCAGCACCCTGTCCAGCAAAGAGTGCTCGAACAACACGCTGTTCACACGGGTCAAAGGCATGTCGAGGCCTGTGCGCTTGAACACGCCCTCGCGGTACATCACCCGCTCCGACGTGATGATGAAGTGCGTGGTGCGCCACCGGGCCAGCGGCGTGACGGTGAGCCACAAGATCAGCACGACCTCGATCACGGCCAGCGCGGTCCACGCCATGCCGGTCCACGTCTGGTCCGCGACGAGCCCCGCCAGGTACACGCCGAGCGCGACCACCACCAGCAGCCAGAACACCGGGAAGATCAGCATCTTCCAGTGGGGGTGCTTGTGGATCACGACGTGCTCGCCGGAGCTCAGCAGGTCGTCGGGATAGGCCATGGGCCAACCCTAACTACGCGGGGCGCAAATGCACCACGTCACCAGCGGACACGCCGTGCTCCACGCCGTCGGTGCCGCGCACGACCAGCGTGCCGTCCTCCTCGATGCGCTGGGCCACGCCCTCCAGCCGCACGCCACCGGCCAGTTCCACGCGCACGTGCGAACCGACGGTCGCCGAGTGCTCCAGGTACTCCTCCAGCACACCGGACTCGACCGCGTCGCCACCGTTCTTGCGCCACACGCCTTCCAGCCCGGCCAGCTCGACCAGCAGCCGGAACACCAGCTCCTCGCGGTCGAGCTCGGAGGCTCCCGCGTCCTCCAGCGACGTCGGCGCGAGGCCGCCCGGCGCGGGCTGGACGTCGGCGGGCAGCTTGGCCACGTTCAGGCCGATGCCCACCACGACGGACTGCCCGTCGGCGGTGATCTCGGACAGGATCCCCGCGCCCTTGCCGGCCCCCGGCCCGAGCAGCAGGTCGTTCGGCCACTTCAGGGCCGCCTCGACACCCACCGAATGGGCGACGCGCACCAGCGCCAGACCGGCGATGAGGTTGAGCCACGGCAACCGGGACGCGGGCACCCCGGCGGGCCGGAACAGCACGCTCACGTAGAGACCGCCCGCGGGCGACGACCAGCTGCGGCCGCGACGGCCCTGCCCGGCGGTCTGCTCCAGCGCGATCAGCACGGTGCGATCGGCGGCTCCGGTCGCAGCGGCCAGGTCCGCGTTCGTGGACGGCGTGGACTCCACGACGTCGAGGGCGGCGTACGGGCCGTTGGGGGCGACGAGCCGCGCGCGCAGCGCATCGGCGTCGAGTGCGGTGTCCATCGCGCCAGGTTATTGGAACGGAAGAGGGTACGTGCGATGGAAGGCGACCAACAGGTTGCCGTGACCTGGACAACTGCACAGGGCGGTTCCGCAATGGTCTCGTTAGGCTGCGGGCCCATGAGCAGTGCGACCGAGCCGATCGGGAACGTCCCCGCGGACGCCTCAGGCCTCCCGGACGTCCACACCACCGCGGGCAAGCTCGTTGACCTCTACCGGCGCAACGACGAGGCGGTCCACGCCGGGTCGGAACGCGCGGTCGAGAAGCAGCACGCGAAGGGCAAGAAGACCGCCCGCGAGCGCATCGACCT
>JASLAV010000873.1 GCA_030146905.1 Lentzea sp.
CGACCACGTAAGCCATGACCCTGAACCGGGTCAACGCACCCTTCATCTGCCCGCCTTCGCTCAACGACCGTCCCGCGCGTTGAGGTCCGCGAGCATGCGGTTGTAGGCCGCGAGCTCCGCGTCTTCTTCGTCGTCGAAGTGTTCGACAGGCGCGGGTTTGACGGCGTCAACGGTAGCCACTGGCTTCGGAGCGGGCGCAACCGGCTCGGGTGCGAGAGCCTCGTCACGGTTCTGGCGGGCCAGCCGGCGGAAGCGCCACACCATGAAGAGGGGGAAGAGGCCGAAGAGCGGCCACTGGAGCACGTACCCGAGGTTCTGGAACGTGCCGCTGGCGGAGGAGAAGCGCTGCCACTGCCAGTACGCGAGTCCGCAACACGCGATCAGTGCGACCAGGCAACCGAGCCCGATCAGCACTCGCTGGGGAGTAAGGAGGCCGCGCACGGCCTCCACACTACTTGGATACGGGGCTGCCGCCTCCGACAGCCCGTTCCGCTACTACGCCACGCCGTCCCGGCGCTGCCTCTGCAGACGTGCGACGCACCAGGCCGCGGCGGAGCCACGGCGGAGGTGCTGGAGAACCGTCATCGGTCCCAGGCGCCTCCCGAGGTCGGCAGGGCTCAGGCCGGCAGCGCGGTAGTCGAGCGCGCGCTGGTCCAGCGGGCTGATGCCCGCGTCCCACCACTGCTCGGCCTCGCTGACGTCACCGACGAGCTGCCAGTAGCTCGCCGCGGCGGCGAGCAACGCCTCGGGTGCCTCAGGCGCCCGCTTGCGCATCGCGGCCACGTAGGCCGGATCCGCCGAGTCGACCTTGACCAAGCCACGCGACCCGCCCTTGGTGGCACCCCGCTGCACGGGGATGCCGGGCGCCGAGGGGGGAGCCTCAGCGAGCCACGCGTTCTTGATCCGGTTCACCTCCTGCATCTCTGCGTCATCAGACCGTTCAGCCGCCCACTGCTTCAAGAGCTCGTGGACCCCGGAGTCCTCGACCATCCATGCCTCCTCGTCGGTCGGGGATCGGCCATTGCTGCGGAAGGTATTCGGTAGGTCTGACAATCGCCAGACCCTGAATCGCCAGAACACCCGTTACCAGTGCGTGATTGGCCGCATTCCACCCGTCCGGCTCAACGCGAACGGCCGAGGATCACCGAGCGTCACTAGGCGATGGGGGTCGCCGTGCCGAAGAGGCTCCTGACGAAGGTGATGATCGACTCCGCGCCCTCACGCAGCCAGCCGAGCACCGTCTGGACCGCGCTCGCGGACTCCTCGGGCCGGGTGATCAGGAGGAACAGCACCAGCGCGACGACCGCCAGCACTAGCACCTTCTTGAGGTTCACAGGTACCTCTCCGTCCATGTCGCTCACAGCTGAGGCGGCGAACCGCCGTGTCACCCGACATGCTCCCTCATTCACCCTTGCGATGAACAACGACCACGCCCAACTCGCCGCCGGATCCGCCAGCGCTGCACGCCTGCACGGCGGCCGATGTCACCCGAATGGCGGCTAAAGAGGTTCCTGTCCTGCGCCGATGTCCTGGGCACGAGGTGAACACGGACACCCTCGCATCCCACAGCTTGGACAGAGCGTGTTGCACCGGGCCTCACCCGGATGCCGAAGCGACGGCATCACGCTCAGTCACGCCGTCGTGGCGCATTTAATGCGCACCCGAACATTCATCCAATTACTCCTGACCGACGCAGTTCCATAATTTCGGCCTCTGGCACACCCATGCCCGCAAGCACTTCCCCGGTGTCCGCCCCCGCGGGAACGGGAGGCGAGGGGACCGCCGCCGGCGTCCGGTCGAAGCGAGGAGCCGGCGCGGGGTGCAGCGCGCCCGAGACGTCGACGAACGTGGACCGCGCCGCGTTGTACGGGTGCCGCGCCGCCTCGTCGGGCGTGAGCACCGGCGCCAGGCACGCGTCCGTGTCCCGCGCGAGGTCCGCCCACTCGTCCCGCGTCCTGGTCTTCACCGCCGCCGCGATGCGTTCCCGCAGATCGGGCCAGTTCGCCGGGTCGTTGCGCGACGGCGCGTCCTCCAGCCCCAGCACGCGCACCAGGTCGGCGTAGAACTTCTCCTCCAGCGCGCCCACGGCCACGAACCGCCCGTCCGCGGCCTCGTAGACGTCGTAGAACGGCACCCCACCGTCGAGCATGTTCTCGCCGCGCCCGCCCTGCCACATGCCCGCCTGCCGCATGCCGTGCAGGAACGTCGTCAGCAGCGCCGCCCCGTCGACCATGGCCGCGTCCACGACCTGGCCACGTCCGGAACGCTCCCGTTCGTACAGCGCGGCGAGCACGCCGAGCGCCAGCAGCAGCCCTCCCCCGCCGAAGTCGCCGAGGAGGTTGATCGGGAACGACGGCGGCCCACCGGCGCGGCCGAGGGGTTCCAGCGCGCCCGCGACGGCGATGTAGTTGATGTCGTGCCCTGCGCGGTCGGCGAGGGGCCCGTCCTGGCCCCAACCGGTCATCCGCCCGTACACAAGGCGCGGGTTGCGGGCCAGGCACTGCGCGGGACCGATGCCCAGCCGTTCGGTCACGCCCGGCCGGAAGCCCTCGATCAGCACGTCCGAGCGTTCGACCAGCCGCAGCACCAGCTCGGCGCCCTCCGGCCTGCGGGTGTCGATCGCGATCGAGCGCCGGTTGCGGCCGAGGAAGTCACCGGGCACCGTCGAGCGGCTCCCCGGTTTGTGCACCTGGACCACGTCCGCGCCGAGGTCGGCGAGCACCATGCAGCCGAACGGCGCGGGCGCGAGACCCGCGAGCTCGACGACCCTCAGCCCGGCGAGAGGTCCCGTCCCGGAAGAAGTGGTCACAGCGACCTCGCGATGATTTCCTTCATGATCTCGTTCGTGCCGCCGTAGATCCGCTGCACGCGGGCGTCGGACCAGGCACGTGCGATCGGGTACTCGTTCATGTAGCCGTAGCCGCCGAACAGCTGCACGCACTCGTCCACGACCTTGCTCAGCCGGTCGCTGGCCCACCACTTCGCCATCGCCGCGGTCGGCACGTCCAGTTCGCCTCGCAGGTGCTTCTCGACGCACTCGTCGATGAACGCCCTGGTCACGGACGCCTCGGTGGCGCACTCGGCGAGCTTGAACCGGGTGTTCTGGAACTTGATCAGCTCCTTGCCGAACGCCGTGCGCTCCTTCACGTACTTCACCGTGAGGTCGACGGCCGCCTCGATGCCCGCGATGCAGCAGACGCCGATGATGAGGCGTTCCTGCGGCAGCTGCTGCATGAGCTGGATGAACCCGAGGCCCTCCTGGTCGCCGAGGAGGTTCGTGACCGGGACGC
>JASLAV010000922.1 GCA_030146905.1 Lentzea sp.
GCCACTTCGGCCACGGTCAGGAACTGCACCTGAGCGAGACCTGTTCGTTCGTTCTCCTTCGCAGGCATGATTCACCGCATCCTTCGACACGTGTCGTGCCGTCGGTCTTCCCCACCAACGGTTCGACACGCACGTGCTGCCCTGAGAGTAGCGGGACTGGTGTGACTCCTGCGACGTCCAAGCGAGGTGAGCTTCGCTCAGTCCTCGTGTTGCCTGCCCAGTTCGACCGATCGGTCGCGTGCCGACTCGATGGCGGCGAGGAGGGCGGCGCGCACGCCGTGCTTCTCCAGCTCGCGGATCGCCATGATCGTCGTGCCCGCCGGCGAGGTGACAGCCTCGCGCAGGATGACCGGGTGGTTCGAACCCTCGTTGAGCATCGTCGCCGCCCCCACCGCGGACTGGATGATCAGCGTGGAGGCCAGGTCACGGGGGATGCCGAGCAGGATTCCCGCGTCGATCATCGCCTCGACCAGGAAGAAGAAGTAGGCGGGACCCGAGCCGGACAACGCCGTCACCGCGTCCTGCTGCGACTCCGGCACGACCGCGACCTTGCCCACGGTCGACAGCAGCTCCTCGACGATCTTGAGGTGCTCCGGCGTCGCGTTGGAACCGCCCGAGACGGCGCTCATGGCTTCACCGACGACCATCGGCGTGTTCGGCATCACCCGCACCACCGGGGTGCCCTCCGGCAGCCTGCGCTCGTACAGGGCCGTCGGGAGGCCCGCGCACAGCGAGACGATGAGCGTGCCCGCGCGCAGCACCGGTGCGAGCTCGACGAGCAACGGCTCGATGTCCTGCGGCTTGACCGCCACGACCAGCACGTCGGCCTTCTCGGCCGCGCCCGCGACCGTGACGGCTTCGAACCCGTACTGCTCGGTGAGCGAGCGGGCACGGGCCTCGTGCTTCTCCGTGAACATCAGATCGGTGGCCGCGCGGCCACCCTGCAGAAGCCCGGACAGCAGCGCCTCACCGATCTTGCCCGCGCCGAGCACCGCGATCTTCGTCATCGGTCAAGTCTCACACAGCGGGTGTCAGCGCCAGCTGCCGTGCCTGGCAGACCAACCGGCCGGCCGAGTCGATGACCGTGGCGTCCTCGTCGAACCACTGCCCGTGCACCGCCTGGCAGGTGACGTGGATGCGCAGCCACCCCGGGGCGGGCCTGGCCCGCAGCAACGCCGTCAGCTGCACCGTCGGCGACCACCCGAAGCGGCCGAGGTTGAACGTCACCGGCATCGACAGGTCGCCCGCCAGCAGCGCGAAGAACGGGTCCGGCTGCTCGTCGATCGGCCGCGCCCACAGCTTGAGCGTCAGCGGACCGTCCGTGCGCCGGTCGAGGAACGTGGCCGACTCCCGGTCCACCCGCAGGTCGCAGAGGCTGCCGACCTTGTAGGTGCCGCCCGTCGGGAACGTCCCCAGCTCCACCGAACCCGGCGGCGGTGCGGCGGGAACCGACGGCAGGTTCACGTAGTCGGCGCGGTTCTCGGGGATCCGCCCCGTCGTCACCGACGCCTCGACGCACACCTGGCCGCGCTGCTCCAGCGCCACCGCGATGACGGTCGCCGTCCGCCCTGACTTGCGCACGTCGGTCCTGACCAGCACCGGCCCGACCTCCGGCGCCCGCAGGAACTGCGCGGACACCGCGAGCGGATCACCGCCGGCCACGTGGGCGGCGGCACGGGCCATGATCGCGAGCAGGAAGCCGCCGTGGGGTTTCGGACCGACGGTCCACTCGGCGGGGAGGGAGGCGGTGAAGGTTCCGTCACCGAGCGACCGGACCGCGCTGGACTTCGAGAAGGTCATGAGCGGCTGGCCAGCGACCGCAGGAAGAAAGTCACGTTGGCAGGCCGTTCCGCAAGTCGCCGCATGAGATATCCGTACCACTGCTCACCGTAGGGAACATAAACCCGAGTGCCGAGACGCTTCTGCTCCTCGGGCCGGATGCCGTAGAGCATCTGGTACTCGAACTCTGTTTTGTCATACCAGCGTGCCCGCTCGCCGATGATCTCCACGAGGCGGGGGTCGTGAGTGGCGAACATCGGGTAGCCCTCGCCCGCGAGGAGGACGTTCGCGCACCGCACGTAGTTGAGGTCGACCTCGTGCGGGTCCTGGATCGCCACCTCCGGCGGCTCCGCGTAGGCGCCCTTGACCAGCCGGACCCTGCTGCCGGGCCCCGAGAGCCGCCGGCAGTCGTCGAGCGTGCGGTGCAGGTACGTCTGCAGCACCGCCCCCACCCACGGCCAGGTGCGCCGCAGCTCGTCCAGGACGCGCAACGTCGAGTCGGTGGTGGTGTGGTCCTCCATGTCGAGCGTGACCGTCGTGCCACACTGCTCGGCGGCGGCGCAGATCCGGCTCGCGTTCGTGAGGGCGAGGGACTCGTCGAGCGCCTGCCCGACCGCCGACAGCTTCACGCTGGCTTCCGCGTCCTTCGCCAGCCCCGCGGCGTGCAGCGCGTCCAGCAGCTCCAGGTACGCCTGCACGGTCTTCTCGGCCTGGGCCTCGTCGGTGGTGTCCTCGCCGAGGTAGTCCAGCGTCACCGGCAGGCCCAGGTTCCGCACGGCCTCGACGGCGTCGCGGGTCGTCTCGCCCGCGACGAAGCGCTTCACCACGTCACGGCTGATCGGCGTGCCGGCGACGAGGTGGCGAACCGTCTCGTTGCGAGAGGCGGCCATGATCAACGCTCGCAGCGGGTCCACACACGAACCCTAACTCGCCAGTCGACTTAGCGGGGGTGGGGCTCGCGGCCTCGTCCGGACGAGGTGATCTTCCGCGGGGTGGTGCGGGTCGCCTTCCGGCGGGGTTCTCGGGCATCGACGAACACCTGTGTTCATCGCCGCTGCGCGACGATGGCGACGCGTGGGTGCACCACCGGCTCCCACCGGTTCACAGGTCTGCCCGGCTCGCTTCGCCTCGCGGCCGGTGCCGGGCGCCCGTCAGCGCGACAGCCCCGGCCGTGCCTTCCCCGCCTTGCCCTCCGCGGACCAGTCCAGGTGCAGCCGGGCGAACAGCAGCGCCTCGCCGAGCATCTCCCGCCGCGCGGCGGGAGACCCCGCCCGCCGGGTGTTGACCTCCAGCACGACCTGTCCGTCGAACCCGCCCCTGGCCAGCATCTCGCACAGCTCCGCACAGGGCTGGGTCCCGCGGCCGGGAACCATGTGCTCGTCCTTCGGCGCACCTGACCCGTCCGCGAGGTGGATGTGCCGCAGCCCGTCGCCCATGCGCTTGGCCATCTCCAGCGCGTCCATGTGCGCCGCGGCCGAGTGCGACAGGTCCAGCGTGTAGTTGCGGTGCCCCACGTCGGTCGGGTCCACGGACGGCTTGAACGCGTTCATCTCCACCGAGCGCCCGCGGCCCAACGGCCGGCGCACCGGGAACATGTTCTCCACGGCGATCGCGATGCCGCTCTCGTCCTCCAGCGAGGACACGAGCTCGGCGAACCCGTCGGCGTACTTGCGCTGCCACCGGAACGGCGGGTGCAGCACCACGGTCGGCGCGTTCAGGTCCTGTGCGGCCCTGACGGCCTTGCGCAGGCGTTCGGACGGGTCCGGGGACCAGACCCGTTGCGAGATCAGCAGGCACGGGGCGTGCACGGCGAGGACGGGCATGCCCGATCGGGACGACAGGCGGTCCACCGCCCGGATGTCCTGCGACACCGGGTCGGCCCACACCATCAGCTCGACACCGTCGTACCCCAGCTCCGACGCGATCTCGAACGCCGCTCCGGCGGGCTGGGGGTAGACCGATGCCGTGGAAAGCCCGACCGGGATGCGGGCGGTCAACTCTTCACCAGCAGCATCGCCGCTGGTGAGACGGTCACGATGAGGCCGACGAGCACGGCCAGGACGGTGGTCTGGAGGTCGTCCGCTCTGCGGATCTTTCGAACCAGCAACACCAGACCCACGGTAACGGCCAGCGCCACCACGAGCGCGGCGGCGGGTACCGCGCGCCAGAGGAAGTTGAACGCGAGCCACAGACCCGCGCCGCCGAGCACGCCGACCGCGAGCTGGCCGATCATGATCAGCCATTCCTTGCCGGCCGAGCGCCGCGGGCCGTCGTCGAGGTCCTCGTCGGCCTCTGCGACGTCGTCGAGACCCGCGGGGACCTCGTCCTCGGCGTCCTCGGCGTCGTCCGCGAGGTAGTCGTCCTCCGCGCGGTAGGCGGCGTACTCCTGCGAGTCGTCCTCGTCGACGTACGGGGCGGGGTGGGCCGCGGTCGACTCCATGGGCGGCATCGACAACACGGTCTGGGCCGCGGGGTCGTCGTCGTCACCGAACCACGCGTCCGGCTGGTTGTTGGGCAGCGGCTCCGGCAGCGGCGGCGGAGCGGGCGGCACGATCAGCACGGACTCGGTGTCGAGTGCGGCGATCTTGTCGACCGGCGCCTTGGCCGGGACGCGCGGGAGCTGCTCGGTCATCGCCTCGCGCGGAGGCATGCCCGGCTTGGGCGCGGGGGTCGGCATCTGCACCGACGGCGGCACCGGCTTCGGCGGCCGCGTGATGTTGGTGCGCGACGGCGAACCCGTCTCCAGACGGGAGCTCACCGGATCCGGGCGCTGCGCGTCCGGACGGGACAGGTCGGGCCGCTGCAGGTCCGGGCGGGACAGGTCGGAGCGCGACGGCGCGTCGGGACGCGCGGCGTCGGGGCGGGGCAGGTCGGACCGCGACGGCTGGTCGCGGACCTGCGGCACCTGCCGCGTCTGCTCGGCCGCCGCGGGCGGCGGTGGTGGCGGAGCGGGTGCCGGTCTGCGGGCCTGCGGCGGCTGCGCCGGCGGGACCGCAGGCGGTTTCGGCTGGTAGGCCGTGCGCTCGCTGGCGGGCGGCGGTGGCGCGGCAGGAGGTTCGGGGGCGGCGCGACGACCCGTGGGGGCCACGTCGTCGTCGCGGATCGCCATCAGCCGGCCGCTGTCGGACAGGACCCGCTCGATGATCGTCTGGGGCGCGGTCTCCGGCTGCTGGACGTCGTCTTCCTCGTCAGCAGCCCGGCGGCGTCGCCGACGTGGCGCACTCTCTGCGCTGCCCCCGTACTGGGCGAGCAGCTCAGCGACAGTGCGCTGCGTCTGGTCGGATCCGCTCTCTCGACTCATCAACTCCACCGTGCCCCGGACAGTCCAGTCCGTCCAGTATCGCTCTGGTCAGTCCCATCAGTGTGGTCCAGCCGCCTGAGGATGACACCCTCACGGAGCGCCCAGGGGCAAATCTCCAGCTGCGTGAGTGACAGGGCTCGCATCGTCGCCTCCGCGACCAGTGCGCCCGCGAGGAGCTGGTGTGCGCGCGAGGTGCTCACGCCTTCCAGTTCGGCGAGGTCACTGGCCGACATCCGGGAAATGAACGCGATCAGCTGCCGCAGGCCCGCGTCGGTGAGCACGCGACGTGCCCTGGGCCCGGCAGACGATGGCGCGGCCCCGGTGAGCCGCGCCAGCGTTCGGAAAGTTTTCGAGGTCGCAACCACCCGATCGGGTTCCCCCGCGCGTTTCAGCTTCCGCGCCACGGGCGCGAGCTGCTCGGCGAGCCAGTCGGTGGTCTCGCGGACCTCCGAGCGCCGGGGCGGGTCCTTCTTGAACCGGGTCCTGGTGAGCCGGCCCGCGCCCAGCGGCACGGAGAAGGCCAGGTCGGGGTTCTCGTCGCGACCGACGGCGAGCTCCAGGGAGCCGCCGCCGATGTCGAGACTCAGGATCTTCCCCGCGGACCAGCCGTACCAGCGGCGGACCGCGAGGAAGGTGTAGCGGGCCTCGTCCTCGCCGGACAGGACCTGGAGGTCCACGCCCGTCTCGGTGCGCACCCTGTCGAGCACCTCCGCGGAGTTGCCCGCCTCGCGCACCGCCGAGGTGGCGAACGCCATCAGGTCCTCGCAGCCGGACCGCTCTGCCGACGCCTTCGCGGCGGCCACGGCTCGAACCAGCTGGTCAGCGCCTGTCTTCGAGAGCTGACCCTTGGCGTCCAGCTGCTCTGCCAGACGCAGGATCGTCTTCTCCGACGTGGTCGGAATGGGGTGGGCACCACGATGCGCGTCCACCACCAGTAGGTGGACGGTGTTGGAACCCACGTCGAGAACGCCCAGGCGCACGCGGGAAACGGTACCTGGTCGTGTCCGTCAGGACTCGAACTTGTAACCGAGACCCCTCACGGTCACCAGGTGACGCGGTGCCGACGGGTCGGGTTCGATCTTCGAACGCAGCCGCTTGACGTGCACGTCCAGCGTCTTCGTGTCGCCCACGTAGTCCGCTCCCCACACGCGGTCGATCAGCTGTCCCCTGGTCAGGACGCGGCCGACGTTGCGCAGCAGGTACTCCAGGAGGTCGAACTCCTTGAGCGGCAGGCTGATGTCCTGGCCGCCGACGGTGACGACGTGGCGTTCCACGTCCATGCGCACCGGGCCCGCCTCGAGGATCTGCGGCAGCAGGTCCTCCGACTCGCCGCCGCGGCGCAGCACGGCGCGGATGCGGGCGATGAGCTCGCGGGCCGAGTACGGCTTGGTCACGTAGTCGTCTGCGCCCAGCTCCAGCCCGACGACCTTGTCGATCTCGCTGTCGCGCGCGGTCACCATGATCACGGGGACGGCGGAGCGCTGCCGCAGCTGCTTGCAGACGTCGGTGCCGCTCATGCCGGGGAGCATGAGGTCGAGCAGCACGATGTCGGCGCCGTTGCGGTCGAACTCCTCGAGCGCCTCCTGGCCGGTGGCCGCGAGCGCGGCGGTGAACCCCTCCTTGCGCAGCAGGAAGGCGAGCGGATCGGCGAAGGACTCCTCGTCCTCCACGATGAGCACCCTGGTCACAGCTCTCCTCCAGTGTCGCCCGCGCCGGTGGGGACGGGGATCGGGTTGGGTTCGGCGGCCGCGGCCGGCAGCCGCAGCGTGAAGGTGGACCCCGTTCCCGGGAGGCTCCACAGCTTCACCTCACCGCCGTGGTTGGCGGCGACGTGCTTGACGATCGCGAGCCCGAGGCCGGTGCCGCCGGTCGCGCGCGACCGGGCCTTGTCGACTCGGTAGAACCGTTCGAAGACCCGTGTCTGCTGGTCCTCCGCGATGCCGATGCCGCGGTCGGTCACGGCGATCTCGACGTGGCCGTCCACCAGCCGCCGGCTCACGCTCACCGGGCTTCCGGGCGGCGAGTACGCGACAGCGTTGTCCAGGAGGTTCGTCAGCGCCGTCACCAGCAACGACCGGTCGCCCGGCACGACGAACCCGCTCGGTTCGTCGGTGGTGATCGAGATGTTGACCGACTCGGCGGCGAGCTTGGACCGCGACAGCGCCTCGTTGATCACGACGTCGATCTCGGTGTCGGAGAGCTCCGGCAGCTTCTCCGCGCCCTGCAGGCGCGACAGCGCGATGAGCTCGGTGACGAGCGTGCCGAGGCGGGTGGCCTCCTGCATGATCTTCGCGCTGAAGCGGCGGACCTCCTCCTGGTCGTCGCTCGCGTCGAGCACGGCCTCCGCCAGCAGCGCCAGGGCCCCGACCGGGGTCTTCAGCTCGTGGCTGACGTTGGCCACGAAATCGCGGCGCGTCTTCTCCAGCCGGACGGCCTCGGACTCGTCGCTCGCGTCCACCACCGTGAAGCCCTCGATGAGCAGCCGGACCTCCGCGTGGACGGCGGCGGGCTGACGGCCCTTGGTCACCTCCGACGGCGTGAGGTCGACGTACACGACCTCGTTGCTGTTGCGGACGGCCTCCGCGGCCTTGCGTGCGCGGTCGTCGACCCGGTTGTTGCGGACGACGCCCAGCTCTTCTGCCCTCGGGTTGTGCAACACGACGTCACCGAAGTGGTTCAGCACCACGATGCCGTCGTGCGAGTCCTCGACGATCCGCTGCATCAGGTCCGCCACCGTCAGGCCCTTGGGGACCTTCGGGGTGCGGGGGGCGGTGAAACGGCCAACGAGGAAACCGGCGATCACGCCGATGAGCGCGACGCCGATCGACACAGCGAGGTAACCCGTTGTGGTCACGGGCGAATGGTAAGCAGCTGGGAGGTGTCCTGGCCTAGTGCGGAAGCGTGAACCGTGATACCCGCGACACCTCAATGGACAGTTGTTCCCGCCCTGGTCAGACCGCGTTCACCCAACCGTGATGGTTGCGGGCGAAGAGCGGCTCCAAGGCTGCGAGTTCGCGTCGGTGGTCCGGTCACCCGCTCACGCCGAAATCGGGCTTCGCCGGATTTCGGCGTGAGCGGGTCGGCCGGATGACCGGCTCAGGGCGAACTCGCCGCCACGCCGGAGGCGCGGCCGTCGAACACGGCTACCTGCCCTGGTTGGCAACCGCCGCGATGGCGTCCTTGGCAGCCTCGGGGTCGAGGTACTCGCCGCCCGGCTTGACGGGCTTGAGGTCCTCGTCGAGGTCGTAGCGCAGCGGGATGCCGGTCGGGATGTTCAGCCCCGCGATGGCCTCGTCCGAGACGCCGTCGAGGTGCTTCACGAGCGCG
>JASLAV010001008.1 GCA_030146905.1 Lentzea sp.
TGGACTCGGGCTTGGATTCGCTCATGACTCTCCTCGAACTGCGGATGTCCCTCTGACACCTCCAAGCGTGCCCGCGACCGGGCGCGCTGCCATCAGGGTTTCCCCTGACCCGCGCCTGATTCGCCCCTCAGAACACCCCCAACCGCGGCCGTCGCCGGCCTCTCCTGTTCCGAGAACCGCCGTATCGTCCGGCACCGGGACGTGATCACCACGCTCGACGTCCACAAGCGACAGGAGAGGCGCAGAACGCAGATCGGGATCCTGGGAGCCGGCGCGATCGGTACCGCGTTCGCACGACGTCTCGTGGCGGGCGGCCACGAAGCCCTGCTGAGCAACAGCCGGGGACCGGAAACCCTCACCGGCCTCGTGTCGGAGCTCGGCGCCGGCGCCACGGCCGTCACCAGGACCGAGGCCGCGCAGGCCGAGATCGTGGTGCTCGCGGTGCCCAGGCCGCACGTGGCCGCCGCGCTCGGCGGTCTGCCCGACTGGGACGGCCGGGTGCTGGTGGACGCCACCAACGACTTCTCCGTGAGCCCCGACCAGGTGAACACCAGCGAACAGGTGGCCGCACTGGCCCCCGGCGCGCGCGTGCTCAAGGCGCTCAACCACCTCTTCGCGGCCAGTCTCGCGGCGGACCCGCGCCCGGCGGCCGGGAACCGGGTGCTCTTCGTCTCCGGCGACGACGCCGCGGCCAAGAAGACCTTCACCGCCGTGCTGACCGACCTCGGCTACGCGCCCATCGACCTCGGCGGGCTGGCGGAGGGCGGCAGGCTGCACCAGGCAGGGGGCGGGCCGCTGGTCGGTCAGGACCTCGCCCGGCTGGCTGCGCAGTGATGGACGGGTGTCGACCCGTCAGGTGACGAGATCACCGGATGGCACACATCGCCGAGCGCGTCGTCGCGGATCTGGCGGAAGAACACGGCGTTCCGGCTGACGTGGCGCGGGAGCTGACCGGGCTCCTGCGCCCCTGCGTCCTCCTGGTGAGGCAGCAGGACCTGCCGGAGGACGCCGGCGAGCCCGTGCTGCCCGCCGGGCGTCCGGGCGGGTTGCCCGCGTCGCCGGAGGACGTCGAGTGGCCGGACGGGGCAGGGCCCTTCGCGCTGACCGTGGACTGCGCGGCCCTGCCCGCCAGCTGGCTCGACATCGGCCTGCCACCGGACGGGCACCTGCTGCTCTTCACCACCTTCAAGTACGAACCGGAGAACGCCGCCGTCCTCCACGTCCCCGCCGGTGTTCCCACCGCGGAACGCGGGCTGCCTGACGACTTGGACCGGTACGAGGCCGATCCCACGAGCTGGACGCGCTGGTGCGCAGCCTTCGAGGAAATCGCAGTCGGGAATTGGAAGAAAATGCAACACGAGCAGCAGTGCTCACCCCGCATTTGCAGAACGGTGGTAATCGGCAATGAGGCCTGTTCTCTACTTCGACGCGGTTGCGATTCGCTGTTCGAGAACGCGGGACACGGCATTCTTGAACTTCTCGTCGAACTGAGCGGTGAACTGGTTGAACCGGGCCACCACGTCGGGTCCGGCACCCTCGGGTGACCCGGCGTCGAACGGCGGCTCCGGGTCGTACTCCATGGCGAGCTGGGAGAACTTCGCCGACTCCTCGCCGAGGACGTGGGCGATGATCGTGAGGCCGAAGTCGATCCCGGCCGTCACGCCGCCGCCGGAGAACCTGTTCCGGTCGGCGCACACGCGCTCGGTCGACACCTCGACTCCCAGTCGTGCCAGGTGGTCGCGGGTGGCCCAGTGCGTCGCCGCACGGTAGCCGTCGAGCAGCCCTGCCGCCGCGAGGACGAGCGATCCGGTGCACACCGACGTGATGAAGGAGGCCTTCGCACCGCGGTCGGCCAGGAAGGCGATGGCCTCGTCGTCGAGCATCACGTCGTGCACGGACCCTCCCGGCACGAACAGGATGTCGAGCTGGGAGGGGCAGTCGTCGAACGTGGTGGTCGGCGAGACGGCGAACCCGGTGTCGTTGAGCACCGGCCGGAGTGACTCGGAAACGAGGTGGATATCCATTCCGGCGCCCGCGAACGCTGTGTACGGACCGACGAAGTCGAGTGCGGTATGACCCTCGAACAGGAGCATGGCGACAACGAGTGGACGTTCGACGAAAACCGATTTGTCATAGCCCATGCAAAAACTGTAGCGACCGAGGCACTTATGAACGAGTGGCTGCTACGACAACATGTGTTATTTTTCTGCCATGCAAGATCGCGCGCGTCCTACCGCGGCGGTCAACCTCGTTGTTCTGGTGCTGGACGGCGTGGTGACCTTCGACCTCGGCGTTCCGCTGCTGGTGTTCGGTTCCCTGCCCGACCGGTACGAGATCACCCTGTGCACGCCGGAGCCAGGAGCGGTGCCCAGCTCCGACGGCTACTCGTTGAACGTCGATCGCGGACTCGGCGAGTTCGACCGGGCGGACACGCTGGTCGTGCCCGGCTACGACCTGAGGCGGCCGATCTCCGCCGCCACCGCACAGGCTTTGCGTCAAGCCCACGCGCGCGGCGTGCGGATGGTGTCCATCTGCTCCGGTGTCTTCGCCCTGGCCGAGGCCGGTCTGCTCGGCGGGCTGACCGTCACCACGCACTGGCAGGCGGCGGACCTCCTGGCGAGGAGACATCCGGAGGTCACGGTGAACCCGGACGTCCTGTACGTCGACGAGGGCCAGGTCCTG
>JASLAV010001015.1 GCA_030146905.1 Lentzea sp.
GTGTTCGCCGCGTTGTCCCCCGTGCTGGAGGGCATCGCGGCGACCTTCGGGCGCAGCTGCGAGGTGGTGCTGCACGACTACCGCGACCAGGAGCGGTCGGTCGTCGCCGTCGCGGGCTCCGTCACGGGCAGGGAGCCGGGGGACGCGATGAGTGAGATCGGCCTGCGGGTGCTCGCCGCGGGAGCCGACGCGCGCAACGAGGTCGGGTACGTCACCCGCGCGCAGGACGGGCGGCTGCTCAAGTGCACGACGCTGCCGTTGCGCGACGTCGACGGGACGCTGATCGGCGCGTTGTGCGTCAACATCGACCTCTCTGCCATCAACCGCGCGACCGGCGTGCTGTCCGACCTGCTCGGGCTGTCGGCGCCGGAGGAGACGAGCCCCGTCGCGACGACGAACTTCTCCGGCGACCTCAACCAGGTGGTCGACTCCCTGGTCGAGAGCGCCGAACGCGCGCACGCGGTGCCCGTGACGGCGCTCGGGCGCGAGGAGCGGCTGTCGCTCGTCCGGTCGCTGAACGAAGCCGGTGTGTTCGGCCTGCGCGGAGCGCCGGGGCGGATCGCGAAGCGGCTGGGGATCTCCCGCACGGGTCTGTACAACGACCTCGCCGAACTGAAGAAGGACAAGCCGTGACCCCTGTGTTCCTCAGCGAGTCCGAGTCGGCGGCACTCGTCGACGACGCGCTCGCGCTCGCCGCCGCGCGAGAGGCGTTCCTGGCCACCGCGACGGGCTCGACGTTCCCCGTCGTCATCGGGCATTCGTCGGTGCCGCAGAACAGGTTCACCCTCAAGTCCGGATCGGCCGGCGAGCTCGTCGGCGTGAAGGTCGGCAGCTTCTGGCCCGGCAACACCGGCCTGCCGCGCCACAGCTCCACGATCGTGCTGCTCGACCCCGCCACCGGCAGGCTGAGCGCCGTGGTCGAGGCCGCCGCGGCCAACGCCTACCGGACCGCCGCCGCCGACGCGCTCGCCGTCGGCGCGCTGGCCCGCGCGGACTCCCGCACGCTGACCGTGATCGGGACGGGACACCAGGCCCTGCACGAGGTCCGCGCCGTCAGCAGGGTGCGCCCGATCGAGCGGGTCCTCGTCGTCGGCAGGCGTGCCGACGCGGCACGGGCGTTCGCCGCCGAGGTGACCTCCAGGACCGGTCTCGCCGCCGAACCGGCCGATGCCCGGTCCGGTGTCTCCGCCGCTGACGTGCTCGTCACGGCCACGACGGCTCGTGAGCCGTTGTTCGACGCGGGCTGGGTCGCGCCCGGCACGCACATCTCCGCCATGGGCGCGGACGGTCCCGGCAAGCAGGAGCTGCCCGTCGCGCTCTACGCACGCGCGTCGCTGTTCTGCGACCTGCCGGACCAGTCGCTCGCCATCGGCGAGTTCCAGCACGCCTCACCCGCCGTGCCCGTCGCGCTCGGGGCGGTGCTCGCCGGTGACGCGGAGGGCCGGACGTCGGACGAGGACGTGACGGTGTTCGACAGTTCCGGCTTCGCCCTGCAGGACCTCACCCTCGCCGCCGCCCTGCTGCGCCGCCACACCTCCGCAGGAGAACCCCGATGACCACTTTGGACACTCCCGACACGCCGTTCGCCGTGGTCGACGCCGACCGGCTGGACCGCAACGCCGCACGGTTGCGCGACCACCTGGACGCTCTCGGCGTTCCCCTGCGCCTGCACGTCAAGACGTCGAAGTCCGTCGAGGTGACCGAACGGGTCCACGGCCACGGCCCGATCACGGTCTCCACACTCGCCGAGGCCGAGCACTTCGCCGACGCCGGCTACCGCGACATCCTCTACGCCGTCGGCGTCGATCCGCACAAGCTGCCGCGCGTCGCCGCACTGCTGCGCCGCGGCGTGACGCTCACCGTCCTGCTCGACAGCCTCGCGCAGGCCGACGCGGTGACCCGGTTCGCGGACAGGGAAGGTCTCCGCGTGCCCGCGCTGGTCGAGATCGACTGCGACGGGCACCGGGGCGGTGTCGCGGCCACCGATCCCGTCCTGGTGCCGATCGGCCGGGCGCTCGGGCGCAACCTCGCCGGTGTGCTAACCCACGCGGGCGAGTCCTACTTCGCCTACACGCCGGAAGCGCTGCGCGAAGCCGCGCGGAACGAGCGCGACGTCGCCGTCGCCGCGGCCACCGTCCTGCGCGACGCCGGTCTGCCGTGCGCGACCGTCAGCGTCGGATCGACCCCCACGGCACACGCGGCGACCGACCTGACCGGCGTCACCGAGGTCCGCGCGGGCAACTACGTCTTCTTCGACCTCGTCATGGCCGGCATCGGCGTCTGCACCACCGACGACCTGGCGCTCTCCGTCGTCGTCACCGTGATCGGCCACCAGCACGACAGGAACCAGGTCATCACCGACGGCGGCTGGATGGCCACCTCGCGGGACAGGGGAACGCAGGCGCAGGCCGTCGACCAGGGGTACGGCCTCGTCGCCGACCTGAACGGCGACGTGATCCCCGGCCTCCTCATGACGGGGGCGAGCCAGGAACACGGCGTCCTCGGCACCAGGGACGGCGAGCCGGTGCCGGAACTGCCCATCGGGACCCGGCTGCGCGTCCTGCCCAACCACGCCTGCGCCACCGCCGCCCAGCACGACCGCTACCACGTCGTCAGCACGGGCGGGCAGCTGGTCGAGGAGACCTGGACGCGCCTGCGCGGCTGGTGATCACCCGGCCGGGTGCCGGTCCCGGCGGCAGGGGCCTACCTGCCCCGACCGGAGACGCCGGAGGCACTGCCGGACGTGCTGCTCGGCTCCGGTGACCGCTGGGATCCGGCACCACGCCGGACGATGACGACCGCCGCGAGGCCGATGCCGAGACCGAGAGCGGTCTGGACGCCGAACGGCTCACCGAACATCAACGCACCCCACACAGCGGTGACCGGTGCCATGAGGAACATCAGCGTGTTCACCTCGGTGACCCCGGAGCGCCGCAGGATGACCCAGTACAGCCCGTAGCCGCCGAAGGTCGAGAAGACCACGAGCCAGGCGATCGCACCCCAGAACGCGAGCTCGGCCGGCGGTGCGGCGGACCCGGTGGCCACGGCGAGCGCGGTGAAGACGACGGCGCTGGTGAGGCAGTGCGTGGTCATCGCCACGGCCGGCTCGACCCGGG
>JASLAV010000831.1 GCA_030146905.1 Lentzea sp.
GAGGTCCTCGGCGTGCGGCTGCCGGAAGCGCTGGTGGAGCTGCTGCGGGTGAAGAACGGCGGCACCGTGGTGAGCGAGCGGTCCGCGTTCCCGACCACTGAGGCGACCTCGTGGGCGCCGGACCACGTCCTGTTCGACAGCTTGATGGGCATCGGGCCGGCCGGACGCGCGTTGACGCTGCTCGACACCCCCTACCTGGTGCGGGAGTGGGGGCTGCCGTCGCCGGTCGTCCTGCTGACCGGGGACGGTCACACGTGGATCGCCCTGGACTACCGGGATTGCGGCCCCGACGGTGAGCCGTCGGTGGTCTGGCTCGACGCCGAGGACGAGGCGGAGCTCCCGCTGGCGCCCGACTTCCGGTCGTTCCTCGACGGCCTGGTGTCCGACGAGGTCTTCGGCTGACCTGGCCGGTGGGTTGGCCGGAAGGACCTCTCCGGCTGCGGAGAACCGTGCGAGGCTGACCGGCATGAAGTGGTGGCGGGCTGGGGTGGCGGTGGCGGCGTTGCTCATCGTCGTCGTCGCTGCCAGCGGCACCTCTCCGGTCACGCTCGCGAACCGCCTGGAGGACCGCCCGCCGCCGCAGAACCGCGAACCGGCGCTGGACCTCCCGCTCCCGCAGGACCTGCCCGACGTGGTGGCGGTGCCGTTCGCGGTGTTCCTGCTGTTCCTCGTCGGGCTCGTCCTGTTCGGACTGGTCGGCATCCTCCTCGCCGTCGAGTTGCCCCGCTGGCGCCGTCGCCGCGGTGTGCGTGGCATCGAGGTCGAGGGCCACGAGGTCCAGCACGCGCCGGTCGTCCGCCGTGTCGAGAAGGCGTTGCAGGAGTTCACCGAACACCCGCGACGGCCGCCGCGCGACGCCGTGATCGCCGCCTGGCTCGCGCTCGAAGCCGCCGAACACCGCCTGCCGCACCAGACGCCCACCGAGTTCACCGAGGAGCTCGGTGTCGACGCCGCCGTGCTCAAGGACCTCTACCGGCGCGCGCGGTTCGGACACGAGGACGTGTCGCAGGCGCAGGCGGAGGAAGCGCAACAGGAGTTGAGCCGCATCCTCGGGGAACTCGCATGAGAACCGTGCTGGCGCTGCTGATCGGCGTGGTCGCCGGCGTGGTCATCTGGTGGCTCGGCGCGCCGCCGTTGTGGGCCGCGGCGCTGGCAGTGCCGCCCACCGCGTTCGCCCTGCTGGTCGTCAGGCTGCCGCGCGCCACGGACATCGTCTGGAGTGCCGCACCGCCGCCGCCCGGTTCGATCAGCACCGCGCACGCCAGCACGCTCGCGAGCCGGCTGGCGGAGGCCGCGGAGAACCCCAGGCGCTACCAGGAACGGTTCCGCGCCCGCCTCGCACGGCTCGGGATCGACGCGGCGGAGATGCCGGGTCCGGAGGAACTCGCGGAAAGGCTCAGGAGGGTCGAGTGACCATCGAACTGGAGGCGCGGGCCGTCCTCGACGAGATCGGCAAGGTCGTCGTCGGGCGCACCCGGACGGTGCGGCTCGCGCTCGCGGCCGTGCTGGCGGGCGGGCACGTGCTGCTGGAGGACGTGCCGGGGCTCGGCAAGACGCTGATCGCGCGGTCGCTCGCGCAGGCGTTGAGCCTGGAGTTCCGCCGCCTGCAGTGCACGCCTGACCTGCTGCCCGCGGACGTCACCGGGTCGTTCCTCTACGACCCCGGCAGCCGCGAGTTCGAGTTCCACCACGGGCCCGTGTTCACCGGGCTGCTGCTGGCCGACGAGATCAACCGCACGCCGCCCAAGACGCAGTCGGCGCTGCTGGAGGCCATGCAGGAACGCCAGGTCACGGTCGAGGGACGCACGTTCCCGCTGCCCAGGCCGTTCCACGTGCTGGCCACCTCGAACCCCGTCGAGTACGAGGGCACCTACCCGTTGCCGGAGGCCCAGCTCGACAGGTTCCTGGTGCGGCTCGACATCGGCTACCCGCCCGCCGAGGAGGAGGTCGAGGTCCTGCGGCGCCGAATCGCGCGGCAGCGGGAAGAGGCGGAGGTGCCGCCGGTGCTCGCGCAAGGCAGGCTCGCCGAGCTGCAGGCGGAGCTCGAACAGACCACTGTGGACGACGATCTCCTGCGGTACTGCGTCGACCTGGCCGTGGCGACGCGGAACCACCAGTCCGTCGAGGTGGGTGCGTCACCGCGAGGTGCCCAGGCGCTCGTGCTCGTCGCCCGTGCCGTGGCCACTTTGGACGGACGTGCGTACGTGACGCCCGAGGACGTCAAGGAGTGCGCGGTGGCCGTCCTGGCACATCGGCTCGTGATGAGGCCCGAGACCTGGACGTCCGGTGTCAACGGCGTGCAGGTCGTCACCGAGCTGCTCGGCAAGGTCCCGGGCCCGCCCAGCTCATGAGCAGAGCGGACAAGATCAGGGAGGCCTTCGCCCAGTCGCACGGCGCGCACTGGCACGCCACCGACGCGTACTCGCGCGCCGTCCGGCTCGGTGCCGGGCTCGTCGCCGCCGGCATGTTCCTGCACCAGGTGGAGCTGGTGCTGTTCGGCGTGCCGCTGGTCCTGTCCGTCCTGCTCACCGCCAAGCCGAAGGGCACGCCGACGGTCAGCGTCCGCCCGGTGCCGCGCGGGGCGGGCGCCGGTGTCGTGCACACCGCCGCGCACGTCGACGGCGCGGACGCGGAGATCGCGGTGGTCAGGCTGCCGGGCGGCGTCAGGGCCGTTCCCGCGCACTCGCCGGACCTGGCCGTTGAGGTCCGGCGTGACGCGTGGGGTCCCGGTGTCGACCTCCGCCTCGACCACCTCTTCGCCGGACCCGACGGCATGCACGTCTACGGGCCGGTCGTCGGCACCGAGCACGTCCGCACGATCCTGCCGCCGGTCGAGCACCACCCGTCCGGCCCGCTGCCGCCGCGTCCCGCCGGGCTGGTCGGCATCCACCGGTCACCGCGCGCGGGCGACTCGACGGAACTGCGCGACATCAGGGCGTTCCAGCCGGGGGACAGGCTCAAGCGCATCGACTGGCGCGTCACCACCCGCACCGGCACGGTCCACGTCCGCGAGCGGCACGCAGAGGCCGACGCGGAGGTCGTGCTGGCGCTCGACACGCGCGTCGACGTCGGTCCGGCCGTCGGGGACTGGTCCTCACCCCACCGCGGCGCCACGACGCGTCCCGGCGGCAGCCTGGACCGCGCGGTGCGGCGGGCGGCGTCGATGGCGGCCGGATACCTGCGGCAGGGCGACCGGGTGGCGTTGATGGACCTGGGCCGGCCGCAGCTCAACGTCCGTTCCGGCGTGGGACGGCGGCACCTGATGCGCATCCGCACGCAGCTCGTCGTGTGCGTGCAGGCCGCCGGGCGGGCGTCGCGGGTGGCGTTGCGCAAGCTCCCGCACGGGTCCGTCGTCGTGCTGCTGTCGCCGTTCCTCGACGACGAGATCGCCGAGCTGGCCGTGCAGACGCGCAAGCACGGTCACGTCGTGCTGGCGATCAACACGCTGCCGCTGCCGCTGCGTCCGGACCAGGAGACGCCGTGGGGAGAGGTGGCCGCAGAGATGATCGCGGCGGAACACCGGCTGCGGCTCAGGCGCATGGCGGAGCACGGGGTGGCGGTGACGACCGAGTGCTGATGCGACTGGCGATCGTGCTCGCCGCGCTGCCCGTGGCGCTGGTCCTGCACCTGGAGGCAGATTCCGCGGCGCCTCTGGTGGTCGTCGCGGTGCTGACGGCGGTCACCGCGCTGATGCCGGGCAGCGCCGGCGCGGCACTGCTGATCGGCTACGCGGCGCTCGTGATGGCATTCGGCGACGGGCACCCGTTGAGGCTCGGTGTTCTGTTGATGATCCCGGCGTTGCACCTCATTCACGTGACGTCCGCACTCGCGGCGGTCGTTCCGGTGAAAACGAGAATCGAACCCGCTGCGCTGAAAGCACCGGCACGCCGGTTCGCCATTGTCCAGGTGATCTCTTTCGGCGTCGCCGCGTTCGCCGCGCTCATCCCGTCCGGCGCCGGGATCGGGCTCGTGGAGCTGCTCGGTCTGGGGGCTCTGACGGTCGTCATCGGGGTCGTCGCGCTGAGG
>JASLAV010001042.1 GCA_030146905.1 Lentzea sp.
ACCATCGCGCCGCCGTAGCGGGTGTTGATCTCGGTCGGCAGGAAGCCGTCCTCGGTCGCGATGCCGTCCAGCGTGAACGTGCCGCGGTAGCCGACGGTGCCGCGCAGGTGCTCGCCGACGCGGCGGGCCAGGTTGCGCATCTCGTCGCGGATCCACACGGGCGGGTCGTAGTACGACGCGCAGCCCGCGTAGAGGAACTTGGCCTGACCCTGGCGGCGCGGCACGACCATCTCGATCGGGCGCAGCACCGCGGTGCCGTCGGGGAACACGATGCCGTGCACGCTCACCGGGATGCCTTCGAGGAACGGCATCACGCGGACCTGGTCGCACTTGGGCGCGAGCACGTCGAAGGCCTCCTTGGCCTCCTCGTACGTCCGCACGCGGCGCACGAAGTTCGCGCCGCCGTTGATCGCGGGGCCGTCACCGGACCAGACGACGCCCGCGCCGCGGTCCAGGATCTCCGAGGCGCCCCAGAGGCGTTCGAAGTCGAGGTCGAACACCATCGCGGGCGCGCGGCGGGCGCTGAGCTCGTCCCAGAGCGCGTCGATCGTGGTCTTGTTCTCCAGCTCGACCCACCTGTGCTGGCGGGCGTTGAGCACCGGGCGGCCCTCGAACGAGCTGATCTCGTTGTACGGCGTGCTGATCACGACCGCTTCCGCGTCCGCGTCGAAGTCGCGCAGGATCTCGCGAACCTCGGCACCGGGCCTGGTCAGCAGCTTGCCGAGGCGGCGCTGTTCGACGGCGACGAAGCCGCCCTTGATGCCCAGCGACACCCAGCGGGCGATCTCCGAATCATGCAGCGGCGCATGATCGTCGGTATCGAGCACGAGCGTATGGCGGGCACCGAGCGCATGGAGCTCATGCGCGCGCTTCGCCAGACGCGTGCCACCGGCCAGCACGACCAGCCGGCCACCGAACAACCTGCCAAGGCGCTCGTTGAGCGCTGCGAGAACATGATTCATCGCCGAGAACCCGCTTTGAGAAGAAGCAGAAGATGAACCGGCGATCGCCGGGTGACGCGTAGCGTAGAGCCACCCGATGTGCGTGTCGAAGCACGGTCCGGCAACGGCCGGATGAATCTTGCGACAGGCCCGTCGGCTGGGGCCTGCCGGCAAGTGGATCAGATGATGACCAGGGCGCTCAGCAGGAGCGGGCCGCGTCCCTGAGGACCTGGTCGACGCGGTTGAGGAAGCTGCGCCTCGGGTTGATCGAGGGCAGCGGTGCGGTGAGCTCGGCAGGACCGGGCGCGGGTGCGGCTCCCACGATCTCGGCCACGTTGCGCAGGAACTCCTGCCGCTTGAACTCGTGCACGGCGTGATCGTGCAGGAGCCCGGCGATGCTTGTGTGCACAGCGCGATGGGGGTAACTCACTCGTGTGTTATCGGCGCCCCGAACGGGGACCTTTAGGGTCAGCTCGTGCGAGTTCTAGTGACCGGCGCCACTGGGTACGTCGGCCGGGCTGTGGTGCGTGAGCTGCGGGTTCACGGACACGAACCTGTTGCGTCCCGCCAACGCCTCTCCGAGCCGTTCGAGCCGCCGGACGTGGACGCCGTCGTCCACCTGGCAGGCGTGGCCCGCGTGCGCGAGTCGTTCCTCGATCCGGTCGGGTACTACGAGATCAACGTCGGCGGGACGTTGAACCTGCTCAAGGCCTTGAAGGGCCAGCGGTTCCTGCTCGCGTCGACCGGCGGGGTCTACCGGCCGTCCGACGTCCCGCTGACGGAGGAGTCGGTCAGGGAACCGTCCTCCCCGTACGCCGCGACGAAGGCCGCCGCCGAGGACCTCGTGGCGTGGGCGGCGCGGTCGGGGCAGATCGGGGCGACCACGCTCCGTCTCTTCAACGTCGCTGGAGGGGGTGACACCGACACCACTCGGGTGATCACGCGAGCCGTCGCGTCCGCCGCCGGGACGGTGCCCGGCATGGAGGTCTACGGCGACGGCACGGCCGTGCGCGACTTCGTGCACGTGCGCGACGTCGCCGCCGCCTTCGTCGCGGCGCTGGAGGCGTGTTCCGTGGGCACGTCGTCGGTCTACAACGTCGGAGGGACGCCCGCGTCCGTGCGGGACGTCCTCGCCGCCGTCACGGAGGTGACCGGGCGGTCGGTGGACGTGGAGTGGAAGCCCGCGCACCCCGGTGAGGTGCGGTTCCAGCAAGCAGACGTGTCACGGCTGCGCGCACTGGGCTGGCAGCCGCGGCACTCGTCGCTGGAGGAGATCGTCACCGACCAGTGGCTCGCTTCGGCACCGGGATCCGGTCCAGGTCCTTCGCGATGACGATCTCGCCGTCGAACTCCGCAGCCGCCTCGGCGTGGAACTCGGCGGGGTCGTCGTAGCGCTGGGAGAAGTGGGTCAGGACGAGCTTGCGGACCTTGCAGTCGCGGGCGACGCGGGCGGCCTGCTGGGCGGTGAGGTGGCCGTGGTCGCCCGCGAGCCTGGTGTCGCGGGCGAGGTAGGTCGACTCGATCACCAGCATGTCGGCGTTGTCCGCGAGCTCGTAGACGTTGTCGCACAGCCGGGTGTCCATGACGAACGCGAACTTCTGTCCGTTGCGGGGCTCGCTGACGTCTTCGAGCCTGACGCCGTCGAGCTCGCCCCGCTCCTGGAGGGTGCGGACCGCGGGGCCCTGGATGCCGTGCTCCGCGAGCATGCCGGGGAGCATGCGGTGGCCGTCGGGTTCGACGAGCCGGTAGCCGAAGCTGTCGATGCCGTGGTCGAGCCGGTAGGCCTCCAGCCGCCCGAACTTCCCCGTGGCGATGACGCCGTCCTCCTCCACCGGCACCTCCGCGATGTCCGCGGCGTCGTAGAAGGCGCTGGCGTACCGGAGGCGTTCGAAGAAGTGGGCGCCCGACTTCGGGAAGTGCGCGTGGACGGTGTGCGGCACGCGGTCCAGGCTGAGCCTCTGGACGATGCCGGGGACGCCGAGGCAGTGGTCGCCGTGGAAGTGCGTGACGCAGATCCGCGTGATGTCGCTCGCAGCCGCACCCGCCCGCAGCATCTGCCGCTGGGAGCCGTCACCGGGGTCGAAGAGGAGGCCTTCGCCGTCCCACCTCAGCAGATAACCGTTGTGGTTGCGCTGGCGCGTGGGAACCTGGCTGGCCGTTCCCAGGACGATCAGTTCCCGGACTGTCACACCCTGACGTTAACGTCTGTCCCATGCGGAGCGTGGAAGCAGCAGCGTCGTGGCCTGTCGAGAACGTGGCGGTGGCCGTGGTGTCGGACGGGGCCGTCGTCGGCTCGCTGGGCGATCAGCAGCGCGTGTTCCCGCTCGCGTCGGTGACGAAGCTGCTGACGTCCTACGCGGTGCTGGTGGCCGTCGAGGAGGGCGCCGTCGAGTGGGACCAGCCGGCGGGGCCCGAGGGCGCGACCGTGCGGCACCTGATCTCGCACACCGCCGGGTACGCGTTCGACAAGCAGGAGGTCCAGGCCGCTCCCGGCACGCGGCGGATCTACTCCAACGCCGGTTTCGACGTGCTGGCCTCCTTCGTGGGGGCGGCGTGCGAGATGCCGTTCGCCACCTACCTGCACGAGGCCGTCTTCGTGCCGTTGGGGATGAGCTCCTCTGCCCTGACCGGGTCGGCCGGCGCCGGGGCCGAGTCCAGCGCCGCGGACCTGACCCGGTTCGCCGCCGAGCTGCTGTCGCCCTCGCTGGTGTCGCCAGAACTGGTCGCCGAGGCCACGTCGGTCGTCTTCCCCGGCCTGAACGGCGTGCTGCCCGGTTACGGCATGCAGAAGCCGAACGACTGGGGCCTCGGCTTCGAGATCCGCGACGGGAAGTCGCCGCACTGGACGGGGCTCTCGCACTCGCCGCGCACGTTCGGGCACTTCGGCCAGTCCGGCACCTTCCTGTGGGTCGACCCGGAGATCTCCTCCGCCTGCGTCGCGCTGACGGACCTGCGTTTCGGCCCGTGGGCGGTCGAGGCGTGGACGCCGTTCTCCGACGGCGTCCGCGAGGAGCTCGTCAGTCGGCGAGCCTGAGCGCGAGCTGCCGGAGGATCTCCTGCACGTCGGCGTCCTCGTAGTCGTTCTCGTACGCCTGCGCGACGCCGTGGAAGGCGTAGAGCAGCCCGGCGGTGAACCAGCCGAACTGCGACAGCACCTGGTCCATCGCCTGCTTGAGCGCCTGCGCGCCCGCCTCGTTCAGCTCACCGTCGACCTTGACCTCGTAGCTGAACACGCCCTCCTGCAACGACTTGAGGGCCATGCGCAGGTAGTCGTTCGATCCGGCGCCGTCGTAGGTGAGCGTCAGGACGCCGAGCGCTCGCTGCATGATCTCCCGCTGATCCACATGGCCACTCTGCCCTCTGGTCAGGCGCGCGTCACCTTCCGACACCCTTCTGCCGACAACGGGCCCGGCACGCGTCGGCGTACCGGGCCCGTTCGTCAGCTCGTTCAGGCGGGCTTGCGCGCGACCCACCGCGCGACCGAGAAGACACCGGCGGCACGGGCGGCGTCGAGCACGCGCTTGCCGTCGTGGATGACGGTGTTCTTCTCGCCGTCGTAGTCGCCCCAGCCCTGACCGTCGTCCGGCGGCGTGCTGCCCCAGCACTCGACGCCCTCGTAGAGGTCCTCGGACACCTCGACGACGAACCCGGCCGCCGCCATCAGGTCGCGGTAGCTCTCCAGGGTGCCGAGCTCGGGGATGGAGATGACCTCCTCGACCGGCCGGATGAACTCCGCGATCTGCTCGGCGGTCCGGTGCTCGCCGAACGGCCGCGCGATCCAGTCGACCCCGACCAGGCAGGAGCCGGGCTTGAGCACCCGGAACGCGGCCTGGAAGAAGGCGCCCTTGTCGGGCAGGTGGCACACGGACTCGAAGAAGCTGACCATGTCCAGCGACCCGTCCGGCCACCAGACCAGCGTCTTGTAGTCCTCGTCGCCGACGGTCAGGAACGCGGTCTGCCGGCCCAGCCCCTGCTTCTCCGCGTAGTCACGCGCCTGCGCCGACAACCACTCGTTGTTGGAGATGCCGACGACGTGCGCCTCGGCGATCGAGGCCATGTAGACCGTCGTGCCGCCCACACCGCTGCCGAAGTCGAGCGCGGTCCCGCCGGCGCCCAGCCCCGCGGCGTCGACCTGCTTGCGCGCCAACGCCTTCGCCGCGTCCTCCGGCGACAGCCCCGCTCGTTCGGCCTCCAGGTCGCCGTGGTGCCAGAACTGCCCCATGAGCGCGTGGTAGGCGGGCCCTGCGTGGTCGTAGTACTCGCGAACCTGCTGCTCGACAGTGGTGTTCACCAATCCGGCCTTTCGGGGTCTCCTGCTCAGCATCGGCGAAAAGTGAACGTAGTGTCAGATTCAACGACTGTCCACGACTCCGGCACGGGAACGATCACCTGCGGTTTTCGATGTTGTGATGATCGACTCAGCCGGGCCAGTTGCGCAGGGCGATCTCGGCGACCTGGTCGAGCTCGCCAGGGCCGGCGCCGCCCATGGCCTGGATGGCGACGCCGTCGGCCGTGGTCATCACGTACCGGGCGAGCGCCTCGGGGACGGTGGACGGGGGCAGGTCACCGTCGTCCACGGCGCGCTGGAACCGGTCACGCAGGCGGGTCAGCTCCGAGGTGCGCCAGGCGTGGATGGCGTCACGGCCCTCCTGGTCCAGGTGCCCGAGTGCGACAACGCCCTGCACGCCGAGGCAACCGGCCGGCCGGTCGCGCAGGGTGGCCGCCGCGACCGCGCCGTTCAGGTACGCCTTCGCCACCTCACGGGCGGTCGGTTCGAGCACCGCCCGGCTGGCGTACGACCCGTGGCTCACCGCGTAGAGCTCCAGGGCCTTGCGGAACAGCTCACCCTTGTCGCCGAACGCCGCGTACAGGCTCGTCTTCGTGATCCCCATGGCGCGGGCGAGGTCGGCGAGGCTGACCCCGTCGTACCCCCGCTCCCAGAACACCCACATCGCCCGTTCGAGGGCCTCGCCGGCGTCGAACCCCCGCGGCCGGCCGATCGGCGCGCCCTGTCTGCTTCCCACCTGGCGAGCATACCTTTGTGTTCCGGTCGGACCAGAAGTGCTAGCGTTCTGTTCTGGTCGGAACAGAATAGAACTTTGCGGAGGTCACGATGAATCGTTTGGCAGGGAAGACGGCGGTGGTCACCGGCGGCGGCACGCGCGGGATCGGCAGGGCGACCGCCGCACGACTGGTGGCGGAGGGCGCGCACGTCTTCATCACCGGCCGGCGCAAGGAAGAGTTGGACGACGCCGTCGAGGCCATCGGCACCGGCGTCACCGCGGTGCCGGGTGACATCACCGACCCGGCGGACCTCGACCGGCTCTACGACACCGTCCGCCGGCACGGCAAGGGCCTCGACGTGCTCTTCGCCAACGCGGCCGCCGCCTCGTTCGCGACGATCGAGACCATCACCGAGGAGGACTTCGACAGGGTCTTCGGCGTGAACGTCAAGGGAACCATGTTCACGCTGCAGAAAGCGCTGCCACTGCTCAACCCCGGTGCCTCGGTGATCCTGAACGGCTCCATCGCCGCCGACGTGGGCACGGTGGCCTTCGGCGCCTACTCCGCGTCCAAGGCCGCTCTCCGCGCGTTCGCCAGGTCGTGGGCCCTCGAACTCAAGGACCGCGGCGTCCGCGTGAACGTGGTGTCCCCCGGCCCGGTCGACACCACCGGGGTCACCGAACTCGTCGGCGACGACAACGTGGCCGCCTACAAGGCGAACCAGGCGGCCAACATCCCGATCGGACGGATGGGACGCCCGGAGGAGGTGGCGGCCGCCGTCGCGTTCCTCGCCTCCGACGACAGCAGCTTCATGCTGGGTGCCAACATCGACGTGGACGGCGGCATGAACCAGGTCTGATCTCGAAGCGCCGCGCGGAAATGGCGGTGCTCACGGCTGGTAGCGGGTTCCCTTGCCGCTCGGGAGGTCTTTCGCCCTCAGGCGATTCGCCAGAAAGCGAAGGGTTCGTGCCAGCGGGGAGCTCTTCCTCCCACGGCGCCGGTAGTTGAGATCCCTGTCGACCTTCGACACGTGTTCGGCATCCATCCGCACCCCCGGATCGCTCGACGCTCCACGGTAACCCCGTACGTGGAGCGTCGAGGAGGGACAGCGCTCGCCTGAAGAGGGAGCGAGACCCGAGATGAGACGCAGGTCATCTCGTCCTGCTGGGTCCCAAATTGTGATCACCGGCACTGCTCTGCTTCCGCCGAGGCTCCGGTGTGCCGTCCGTGGTGTGATCACGAGGAAGCCGGATGGTGAACATCGAGCCGACGCCTTCCCTGCTGGCGGCGGTGATCGTGCCGGCGTGCGCGGTGACGATCTCCTTGGTGATGGCCAGCCCGAGGCCGCGGCCGCCTGTGCCGCGTTGCCGCGCCGCGTCGGCGCGCCAGAACCTGTCGAAGACGTGCGGCAGGTCCCGTGCGGAGATCCCGCAACCGGTGTCGACGACCGTGATCACGGCCTGGTCGCCTTCCGTGCGGGCTCTGAGCACGACCAGGCCGTCCGGTGGGGTGGCGCGCAGCGCGTTGGTGAGGAGGTTGCCGATGACCTGGCGGAAGCGGTCCTGGTCGACGGTGACGAGCACCGGCTGGGGCGCGTCCACGTCGATGCGCACGCCGGTCGACGCGGCGTGCGCGTTGCGGGCGGAGTGCAGCAGTTCGGCGAGGTTGGTGCGGCTCGGGTAGTAGACCAGGTCGCCGGACTCGGCCAGTGCCAGTTCCTGGAGGTCCGCGATGAGACGTTGCTGGAGCAGTGCTTCCTCGTGCAGCGAGCGGAACAGCTCGCCGTCGGCGGGCAGCACGCCGTCCTGGACGGCCTCCAGGTAGCCGCGGATGTTCGCTATCGGGGTGCGCAGCTCGTGGGCGATGTCGGCGATCATGTTGTGCTGCTGGCGCTTGCTGCGCTGCAACGACTCCGCCATGCGGTTGAAGGAACGGCTGAGCTGGGTCAGCTCGTCGTCGCCGTGCTCGGGGACGCGTTCGTCCAGAGCACCCTCGCCGAGCCGTCCGGAGGCAGTGACCAGGGTGTCGATCGGCCGCACGACACGACGGCTGATCAACAACGACGCCGCGGTGACCACCAGCGCCACCAGGCCCGCCGCCGCGAGCGCCGGACCGGGGGAGATGATCGGTCGTGCGGGCTTCTGCTCGACGTTGCCGATCAGCACCTGCACCGGGGGTGGCGTGAACCGGGCGAGCATGTCGGCGTACCGGCGCTGCACGCAGGCCTGGTCTTGCGCACACGACTCGTCGACCTGGACGCGCGGCTGCGGCGGGGAAGGGCAGGGCTTCATCCCCTGCACCGCCGCACCGAAGCTGTACTGCCCCAGGTTGTCGGTGGTGATGCGGACTTCGCGGCCCTTGTCGACAGCGCACCGCGCCGTGCTCAGCTCGTCGAGGTAGCGCACCTGGGCGTAGTCGACGAGGCTCTCGTACTTGGCGGGGTCGACCCTTTCCAGCCGCAGCTTCGGCCGGGTCTGGGCGACCAGGGTGAAGCGCGGTGTGGTGTTGCCTTCGTCAGGTGCGCTGTCCGCGAGTGCGATGCCGTCGGTGGTGGTGACGCGCACCCGTTGCCCGGCTATGGCCGCCCACCCGGCGACCTGCGTGCCGGCGTCCTCCCAGTTCATGCGCAGCAGGCCGTGGAGGACGATCGCGTCGACCGCGCGGTCGATGTCGAACTGGGTGGACGACGCGAGGTCGACGGCCTGCTCGCTGGTCTGCTGGAACGCCAGCCAGGCGGTGGCGCCCGCCGTGCTCAGCGCGACCGCGACGGTGAGCAGGAACACCCTGGAGCGGAAGCTGGAGCGCCTCATCGCGGGTCGGTGAACCGGTACCCCCGGCCGGGCACGGTCAGCACGTAGCGGGGCTCGGCGGGGTCGGGCTCGATCTTGCGGCGCAGGTTCATGATGTGGGCGTCGACGGTGCGTTCCTGGACGTGGTGGTCGAAGCCGAACGCGCGCTCCAGCAGCTGGCCGCGGGTGAACGCGCGGCCCGGCTCCGCGGCGAGCACCCGCAGGAACTCGAACTCCCTGGCGGTGAGCGTGATCTGCCTGCCGGCGACGCGGACCTCGAACCGGTCAGGATCGATCTCGACGTTGTCGACCTGGATCTTCGTGGACGGTTCGCGGCTCGTGCGGGCCCGTCTGAGCAGTGCCCGCACGCGGACCGCCAGCTCTCTAGGGCTGTACGGCTTGGTCATGTAGTCGTCGGCGCCGAGATCCATGCCGAGCAACAGGTCCGGCTCGGTCGAGCGGGCCGTGAGCATCAGGATCGGCACGTCGGACTCGGCACGCAGCACACGGCACACGTCGAGTCCGTCGACCTCCGGCAGCATCAGGTCCAGCACCACCAGGTCGGGATTGCGCGACCGGCTCAGGTCGATCGCCACCCGGCCGTCCGACGCCACGAGGACGCTGTGCCCTTCGCGTTCCAGGTAGGCCCGGATCAGATGGGACTGCTTCGGGTCGTCCTCGGCCACCAGGATGCGGGCTTTCACAGTGGACATGGTGCCCGACCTGGGCCGTCGCGGCAGTGAAGAAGCGGTGAAGGACCACTCCTGTTGCCGTGAAGCCGTCCGATCGCATGGTTCTCCGCCCGGTTCTTCAGAGGTTCTTCATCGGTTTCCTCGCAAGGTCGACGTCTCCACCGTCCAGAGGAGACGACCATGCTCAACCGGCTTCTCATCGCTGTGCTCACAGGTGCCGTGGCCACCGCGACGGTCTTCGCACTCGAGCCGTCCTCTCCGCCGCCACCACCGCCAGCGCAGCAGCAGCAGCCGAGCTCGGAGCCGCTGGCGGCGACACCGGACACCACGGTGCACACGACAGTCGCGGGCACCTCGGTACCGCCTACCGGCCCGTCCCCGGCCGCGGTGCACGTCGAGGTCGCGGGCGAGTGGTCATGGGCGTTGCGCGACGTGGAGACGGGCGAGGTCATGGGTGCGGGTGCGTTGCGCAACACCACGGAGTCGATGATCAAGGCATGGCTGGCGGTGGACTTCGTGGCGGCGCGCCGTTCGGTCGTCTCCCCGGCCGACGAGGAGCTGATCAGCCGGATGATCCGGGTCAGCGACGACAGAGCCGCCCAAGCGCTCTACCTCCGGCTCGGTTCGGACGCCTCGGTACGGCGGATGATCACGACCTGCGGCCTGCGGAACACGTCGGTGCACCCCGGCTGGTGGTCGAAGACGAGGATGCCCGCGTCCGACGCGACGTTGCTCGGTGCGTGTGTGGCACGCGGACCCGGCATCAGTCCTGAGTGGAGGGACAAGCTGCTCGGCCTGATGCGCACTCTCGGTCCCGGCAACGCGTTCGGGATCCCCGAAGCGCCCGCCCTCGCGGGTCAGCAGCCGGCGGTGAAGAACGGCTGGACGCTGCACGGCACCACGTGGGCGGTCAACTGCCTGGCGATCTGGGACCGGTGGGTGCTCGCGGTGATGATCCGGTATCCGTCACGCGGTGATGAGCACCGATACGGCGCGAGGGTGTGTTCCTCAGTCGCGCAGCAGCTGTTCGGGTCGGCGTGAGCAGCGGTGTCCACCCGGTGCTCGGCGCGAGAACGCCACCCGGTCGGAGACCGTCCAGGAAGGTGGCACGGGAAAAGCCCTCGAATACGACAAAGCCCCAGCCAGACCGGGGTCTGGCTGGGGCTTTGTGCAGTGCGCTCGGCAGGATTCGAACCTGCAACCTTCTGATCCGTAGTCAGATGCTCTATCCGTTGAGCTACGAGCGCGTCGTATTCAGTTGTCACCCGGCCGAGGCCGAGTGTTGCGGAGGCTCCGGGATTTGAACCCGGGATGGGCGATAAACCCAAACCGCATTAGCAGTGCGGCGCCATAGACCAGACTAGGCGAAGCCTCCCGGAGCCCTCGGCTACGACGCATAGATTACACATGACCCCACCGCCCTAGCAAAACGCCCCCCTCCTTCCCGCATCCGCGCTGGTCAGGACGCATGCGGGAAGGCCGGGAGGGTCGGTCAGGGGGTGGGTGGGTGAGGTAGGTCTCGTGCCAGGTCGAGGAATGGGCGCAGGGCGGCCGGGTTGCGGAGGGCGTCGAGGCTGACCGCGCGCTCCGGCGGGGTGCCGGCGAGGATCTTCTTCACCGGGACCTCGCACTTCTTGCCGTTCAGCGTCCTGGGGATCTCCTCCACGGCCACGAACCTGTTCGGCACGTGCCGCGGGGACAGGTTGGTGCGCAGTTCCGCTCGCAGCCGGGGCTCCAGCGTGTCCAACGTCACGTCCGGGTCCAGGACCAGGAAGCACAGGAGTTCGCCGTCGGCCTGGCCCGCACCTGACGTGTCGATCACCAGCGAATCGGCCACCCCCGGGAGGCCTTCGACCACTCGGTAGAACTCGCTGGTGCCCATCCGGACGCCACCTCGGTTCAGC
>JASLAV010000842.1 GCA_030146905.1 Lentzea sp.
CGCCGGAGGTAACGCCATGCCAGTGCCCGCTGTCGACGCTGGTGTGCTCGAACGCGGTGGCGTTCGGCTCGCGATCTCGGGGCCGCTCGCGACCGTCACCCTCGATCGTCCCGACGTGCTCAACGCACAGACGCCCGCCACCTGGCAGGCGTTGCGGCACATCGGTGAGCAGCTGGACCCGGACGTCCGAGTCGTGGTCGTCCGGGGATCCGGCCGCGCCTTCTCGGCGGGGCTGGACCGGCGCATGTTCACCGGCGAGCCGGTTGACGGCGAACCCGGTGGTCTTGGTGCGCTGCTGTCCGTGTCCGCCGAGGAGGCGGACGCGAAGATCGCGTCGTACCAGGCCGGGTTCACGTGGTTGAGCGATCCGGCGCGCGTGACGATCGCCGCGGTGCAGGGGCACGCCATCGGCGCGGGCTTCCAGCTGGCGCTGGCGTGCGACTTCCGCGTGCTCGCAGAGGACGCGCAGTTCTGCATGGCCGAAACCGGGCTGGGCCTGGTGCCGGACCTCGGCGGAACTCTGCCCCTGGTGCGACTCGTGGGGTACTCGCGCGCGGCCGAACTGTGCGTGACTTCCCGCCGCGTGTCCGCGGAGGAGTCGCTGCGGATCGGCCTCGCGAACTCCGTCGTGCCCGCGTCGGAGCTGGACGCCGCCGTCGAGGCGCTCGTGGCCGCGGTGCTCAAGCCGATGGCGGGTGCCGTCACGGAGACGCTGGCGCTGATCGCGTCGGCGGCCTCGGGTGTGGCGTTCCCCGACCAGCTGGCACTGGAGCGCGCCGCCCAGCTGCGCAGGCTGCGCTCGTTCGCGGCCCTGTCCGCTCAAAGCTGAACTTTTCCGCGGCCCTAGTCGTCCGCGAAGGAATTGTCAGACCACTGTGCTGTTCTAGTCACCGTGGACGGCTACAGCTCTTGGCGATTCATGATGGGGGTCACCTCCGACGCACCTTCCAAGGTGCGCCGGGGGACCTTCCGGCGGGTGCTGGCCTTCGCGAGGCCGCACCGGGCGAAGCTCGTGGTGTTCCTCCTGCTGACGGTGGTCTCGTCGGTCCTGGCGGTCAGCACCCCGCTCCTCGCCGGCCGCGTGGTCGACGCGATCGTGAAGGGCTCCGCGCCGTCGGTCGTGGTGTGGCTGGCGGTGGTCATCGCGCTGATCGCCATCGTCGACGCCGGACTGGGCCTGGTCGAGCGCTGGCAGTCCACGCGCATCGGTGAGGGCCTGATCTACGACCTCCGCCGTGCCGTGTTCGGGCACGTGCAGAAGATGCCCGTCGCGTTCTTCACGCGCACACGCACCGGTGCGTTGGTTTCGCGCCTGAACAACGACGTGATCGGTGCCCAGCGCGCCTTCACCTCGACGCTGTCCGGCTTCGTCACGAACATCATCCAGCTGGTCCTGTCCCTGGCCGTGATGTTCACGCTGTCGTGGCAGGTCACCGCGCTCGCCCTGGTCCTGCTCCCCGTGTTCGTGCTGCCGGCCAAGCGGATGGGCCGCCGGATGGCGGACATGCAGCGCGAGGCCTCCACCCTGAACGCGTCGATGGTCACGCAGTCGACGGAGCGGTTCTCGGCGCCGGGCGCGACGCTGGTGAAGCTGTTCGGCCGGCCTGACCGCGAGGACCAGGAGTTCGGCGAGAAGGCCGCGCAGGTGCGCGACATCGGCATCAGGACCGCGATGGCCACCCGGTGGTTCATGACGGGGCTGACGCTGGTGTCCGCCCTGGCGCAGGCGCTGGTGTACGGGCTGGGCGGGTACCTGGCGCTGACCGGGCACCTGGCGGCCGGCGCCGTCGTGTCGCTGGCGCTGCTGCTGACCCGCCTGTACGCGCCGCTGACCGCACTGGCGAACGCCCGCGTCGACCTGATGACGGCGCTGGTGTCGTTCGAGCGCGTCTTCGAGGTGCTGGACCTGGACCCCATGATCAAGGAACGTCCCGACGCGCGGACGGTGCCCTCCGGCGCGGTCTCGGTCGAGTTCTCCGACGTCCGGTTCGCCTACCCGTCGGCGGAGAAGGTGTCGCTGGCGTCGCTGGAGTCGGTGGCCACTTTGGACACCCGCGGCGGCGAAGAGGTGTTGCACGGCATCAGCTTCGAGGCTCCGGCAGGTCATCTCGTCGCCGTGGTCGGCTCGTCCGGTGCGGGCAAGTCGACGTTGGCCTCGCTGGTGCCGAGGCTGTACGACGTGGACTCCGGCGCCGTCCGCCTGTCCGGAGTGGACGTTCGCGACCTGTCGTTCGACTCGCTGCGGTCCACGGTGGGCGTGGTGACCCAGGACGGGCACCTGTTCCACGACACGATCCGGGCGAACCTGCAGTACGCGGCACCGGACGCCTCCGACGACGAGCTGTGGGACGCAGTGCGCCGGGCCCGGTTGCTGGAACTCGTGACGTCGCTGCCGGACCAGCTCGAAACGGTCGTCGGCGAACGCGGCTACCGCCTCTCCGGCGGCGAACGCCAACGGCTGACCATCGCGCGCCTGCTGCTGGCCAAGCCGCGCGTGGTGATCCTGGACGAGGCGACGGCACACCTCGACTCGGAGTCCGAGGCGGCGGTGCAGGAGGCGCTGACCGAGGCGCTGAACGGCCGCACCGCCCTGGTGATCGCGCACCGGCTCTCGACCATCCGCAACGCCGACCAGATCCTGGTGCTGGAGCACGGCGAGATCGTCGAGCGCGGCACCCACACCGAGCTGATGGCGGCGGAGGGCCGCTACGCGGACCTCTACAACACCCAGTTCGCCCAGCCCCCGGTAGTCGGGGTGCTGCCGACGCCGAAGTTCAGCGAGCGCGCCGAGGTGGCGCAGCGAACCTGACGAACCCGGCCCGGCCGCGTGACTCGCGGCTCACGACTAGCGGGCGAGGCTCGCGGCTCGCGACTCGTGAGGCCGACGGCGTGCCCTCCGCTCGCGGGCCGATGGCGAAGCCGAGGCACCCAGTGTGGCGATGCGAAGCGAGCCGTCTTCCCTGTGTGCCGGTGGGAGCCGGTGAAGCCTTCGGCTTTGCGATTGGGCCTTGACTTTGGGTGCGAGGCGCTACTCTGCCGGGTTCGGGCGGGTGCGGAGCATCCGACCTTTTCCCGCCCGTCCAGCGCCTCGCAAGGGCCCCGAAGTCAAGCCCCAATCGCGGATCGACGCGAAGCGGCGATGACCACCCACGCCTCGTCCCTACCTGACCAGCCACGCTGGAACGCAACCCGCACGGCCCAGGGGCAACCCCTCCGCTGGAACCGCAACCCACTCTGGCAAACCTGACCGGTGGGGCCAGGCCCAGCCGATCGGCTGGTTCAAGGCTCCGCCCCCAAGCCGGGTGATCGGCTGATGCACCCAACAACCCGCCCCTGCCACGGTGAGCACCACCAAAGGCGAAGGGATCGGGATGAGCAACCCAGGGGGCGTGAGCCGGCGGGCACTGATGGCGGGCGCGGGCGCCGTCGCGGCGAGCGGGCTGGTGGGCCAGAGCCATGCGGCGTCGGCCGCAGCAGCCGAGACGGCGGTGCGGATCGGACCCGGTGACGTGCGGTACGAGAACCTGTTGCGGGGCAACAACTTCCGGTTCGCGGGGCAGCCCGACGAGATTCGCGTCGCCAACACGGCCGAGCAGGTTGTGCGCACAGTCGACGAGGCAGTGCGGGCCGGGCGCAGGATCGCGGTGCGCAGTGGCGGGCACTGCTTCGAGAGCCTCACCGCCACGCCGGACGTCAGGACGTTGCTCGACCTCTCCGCGATGAACGAGGTCGGGTTCGACGCCGCCAAGAAGGCGTTCGTGGTGCAACCCGGCGCGACGCTCGGACAGGTGTACCGGACGTTGTGCGCGGGCTGGGGTGTCACGATTCCCGGTGGCGGCTGCCCGGAGGTCGGTGCGGGCGGGCACTTCGCGGGTGGTGGGTACGGGCCGTTGTCCCGGCGGTACGGGGCTGTGGTGGACCACCTCTACGGCGTTGAGGTGGTCGTGGTCGGCAAGGACGACAAGGCGCGCGTGGTGGTCGCCACGCGGGAGCAGGACGATCCGAACCGCGAGCTGTGGTGGGCGCACACCGGCGGTGGTGGCGGCAACTTCGGCGTGGTGACCAAGTACTGGTTGCGTTCGCCCGGCTCCGCGGCGAAGCTGCCGCCGATGCCGGGCGAGATGGTGCAGTACGTGGCGATCTGGGACTGGGGCCAGCTGACCGAGGAGAAGCTCGGCGGGCTGCTGCGCAACTTCGGCACGTGGCACGAGCGCAACAGCGCGCCCGGTGCGCCGCAGACCGGGCTGTACGGGATTCTCGAGGTGCAGCAACGCAACGGCGGCATCGCCATGCTGTCGGTCCAGGCCGACGCTGGTCTGCCGAACGTCGACGCGATGGTCACCGAACTCGTCTCGGCGGTGACGGCGGGCTTGGGGCTCACGGCGGTGTTCGAGCTGCGCAAAACGGTGCCCTGGCTGCACAAGATGACGTGGCCCGGCACCGGCGAACCCGGTGACGTGCTCACGCGGCGGTACAAGATCAAGGCGGCTTACCTGCGGCGGTCGTTCGCCGGCGACCAGCTGAACGCGATCTGGCGCCACCTCAGCGATCCCGCCGGGATGCCGGGCGGCGGCATGCTGCTCATCGGGTACGGCGGCCAGGCGAACGCCGTGGCGCCGCAGGACACCGCGATCGCGCAGCGCGACGTGGTGATGAAGGCGGTCTACCAGTCGGTCTGGAGCGAGGAGCAGGACGACGCCGCCAACCTCGCCTGGGTGCGCGAGTTCTACCGCGATGTCTACGCCCGCACCGGTGGCGTGCCCGTGCCGGGTGAGGTCAACGACGGTTCCTACATCAACTACGCGGACGCCGACCTCGCCGATCCGGCGTGGAACACCTCGGGCGTGTCCGCGCAACGCCTGTACCACAAGGAGAACTACCCGCGGCTGCAACGGGTGAAGGCCAAGTGGGACCCGCGCAACGTCTTCCGCCACGCCCTCGCTGTCGAACCTGGCTAGTGGTGCGACCCGGAACGTCGGCTGGGTGATTCGCGGTCAGGAGGACACCTCGCGGCACCGCCCCCACGCCCCCATACATCCAGTACGAGGACGTGGGGGCGGCACCCCGATGCGTCCGTCTGACCGCGAATCCGCCCGGCAACGTTCCGGGCCACACCACTAGATTGACCACCGGGGAAGGGACGCCGATGAGCATTCCCGTCGCGCGGTGGCCGTACGTCCTGCTGGTGTTGCTGGCCGCCGCCACGACTCTGGACCATCGGCCGGTGCCGGCCGAGCTCGTGCTGTGCGCGGTGGTGGCGGCGTGGCTCGCGGCCGGAATGGCGTCCGGGATCGTCCGGCCGTGGGTGATCGGCGTCGGGCTCACCGTGCTCACGGCGGCGCTGGTGGCGCTCAACCCGTTGTTCGGGTTCCTCACGCCGGTGCCGTACTTCTACGCCTTCCGCACGCTGACCTTCCCGTGGCGACCGGCCGGTGTCTGCGCGGTGGCCGCGGTGGCGGGCACCGCCCAGGCGTACGCCGTGGACAAGTCCACGGTCACCGGTGTCGTCATCTGGGTGGCGGTCGTCCTCGGCAACGCGATTCCCATGTGCGCCTACGCCTTCGTCGCGCGCCGGGCTGAGCAGCAGGAGGCGGAGCGGGAACAGGCCCTCGAACAGGCGCGTCAGGCGAACCGCAGGCTGGCGGAGTCGCTGGCGGAGAACGCCGCCCTGCACGAGCAACTGGTGGTCCAGGCGAAGGAAGGCGGTGTGCGCGAGGAACGCGAACGGATGGCGCGCGAGATCCACGACACGCTGGCGCAAGGGCTGACCGGCATCATCAGCCAGCTCCGCGCGGCTGACGAGTCGACGTGGCCACGGCACGTGGCCGCCGCGACCGGGCTCGCCAGGGAAAGTCTTGACGAGGCAAGGCGATCGGTCGCGGCACTGCGGCCGGAGCCGCTGCGGACGGCCCGGTTGAGCGAGGCGCTGGCGGGTGTCGCCGGCAGGTGGTCGGAGCTGCACGACGTCCCGGTGCAGGTCGTCACCACCGGTGACGTGCGGCTGATCGCGCCGGAGGCGGAGTTCGCGTTGCTCAGGGCGGCGCAGGAGGCGCTGGCGAACGTGGCCAGGCACGCGCGGGCGGACAGGGTCGGCGTGACGTTGTCGTACCTGGAGGACGAGGTGGCGCTCGACGTGCGCGACGACGGCCGCGGGTTCGACCACGCCCTGCCGGTCGAGGGGTTCGGGCTGGTGGCGATGAGGCAGCGGATCGAGGGCGTGGCGGGGACGTTGGAGATCGAGTCGGAGCCCGGCGGGGGCACCGGCGTGTCGGCGCGGGTGCCGGTGGAGGGACGAGCGTGATCAGGCTGCTGGTCGTCGACGACCACCCGGTCGTCAGGGACGGGTTGACGAGCATGTTCGCCAGGGACCCCGGCTTCGAGGTCGTCGGCGAGGCCGGCGACGGTGCCGAGGCCGTCGAGCTGGCCCGCGAGCTGCGCCCCGACGTCGTCCTCATGGACGTCCAGATGCCCCGCGTCGACGGCATCCGAGCCACCGCCGAGGTCGTCGCCGAGGACCTC
>JASLAV010000848.1 GCA_030146905.1 Lentzea sp.
CGCGACACGGACCGCGGCGGCGGTCAGCCGGTCGATCGGCGCCAGCCCGGTACGCGCCACGGCCCGCCCGACAAGGGCGCCGCAGAACACGCAGAGCAGCCCGATCAGCAGCATGCCCATCCCGAACCGGTTGATCGGGCTGTCGTCGGCGGCGTGGGCCACCTGGACCGCGCCGTCGCCTGCCCGCAGCGTGTAGACGAAGTAACCGTCTTCGTCGCTGTCGCCCGACTCCATCAGGTCTGCCGACGCGCCCTGCGCCACGCGCCCGGCGTGCTCGCTGACCGGGGGCAGCGAGGGTTGGCCGGCCGGCGTCCGGACCGAGCCGTCGGGCAGGACGACCCGCACCAGCCGGCCGGACCCGGGATACGGCGGTAGCTCGACCTGCGCCAGACCGGCGCGCTCCGCGCTCGCCGCCAGTACGCGGGAGTCGGCGCGCAGCTGGTCCTCCGCGGTAGATCGCAGCTCCCAGTCCAGCAGCTCGCTGGCCACCTGGAAGGCCATGAACACGCTGGCCGCGATGGCCGTCGCCGCGATCACCGTCAGCCTGGTCCGCAGGGACCGCCGATGCCACCAGCGGGTCAGCCGGCGCGAGCCCCGGCCGGCGGGCCTGCTCACGGAGGGGTCTCCCGCAACGTGTACCCCAAGCCGCGCCGCGTGTAGATCAGTCGCGGCTCCCCCTCGGACTCCATCTTGCGGCGCAGGTAGCTCACGTACACCTGGAGGTTGTTGGAGGTGACGCTCATGTCGAAGCCCCAGATCGCCTCGAACAGCGCGCCTCGGGTCACCACCCTGGTCGCGTTGCGCACGAGGACCTCCAGCAGGAAGAACTCGGTCCGGGTGAGGCGGAGCGGCCGCCCGCCCCGCCACGCCTCGAACCTGTCGGGATCGACCTTGAGGTCGGCGAACGTCAGGATCTGAAACTCGTCGTCGCCCGGCGCGCGGCGGCGCAGCAGGGCCCGGACCCGTGCCAGCAACTCCTCGGTGGCGAACGGCTTGGGCAGGTAGTCGTCGGCGCCCGCGTCCAGCCCCGCGACCCGGTCGGAGACCTGATCCCGGGCGGTCAGCATCAGCACCGGCAGATCCCGGCCCGCTGCCCGCAACCGCCGGCAGGTCTCCACCCCGCCGAGGCGAGGCATCATCACGTCGAGGATCAGCAGATCAGGCTCGTCGCCGTCGATACCGTCGAGCACGGCGAGACCGTTGGTGACGGTGCTGGTGTCGTAACCCTCGACCTGGAGCACCCGCTCCAGCGACTCACGGATGGCCGCCTCGTCATCCGCGATCATGATCCGCACGCCGGGCCCGCCCCTCCAGTCGATGCTTTGCCGCACATCGTCCCCGATCAACCTGAGGCCAGGATTAGAGCGTCGCCGCCGTGGTGCTCGCGGGCCGGTTTCCTCGGGTGGAGTCGCGGCGCCGGATGCGTTGGTATGTGCGGGGTTTGCTTTCCGAGGTGGAGCGGTAGAACGGCTGGACGTCGGCGGAGGCGGCCGGTGACGCAGGCCCGGAGGGCGTGCAACTGTTGCCGAACTTCTACGCCTGGAACACCGATGGACTGCGTGACGACGTGCGGGCGGCGATGGTGAAGGCGATCGGTGATGCCGGAGACGGCGTGCTGATCGTGGGCGAGACGGGATTTCTGAGGAAGGCGCCAAGTCCGCCGGGGTGGGCCGTCAGCACTCCGGGACGGCGGGGCGGATCGAGAACTCGCAGATCGGTGTGTTCCTGGCCTATGCCTCGCCGCATGGCGGGTGTTGATCGACCCGGGAATTGCATCTGCCCAAAGACTGGACCGAGGACCGGGAACGGTGTCGGGCGGCGGGAACCGGTGACGGGGGCCGGGTTCGCGACCAAGCAGGCGCTCGCCAGCGGATGATCGAGCAGGCCGTGGAGGCCGGAGTGCCGTTCGGGTGGGTGACAGCGGAACAACGCTACTCACACGACAACATTCGTTGCTTCTCACATACGTCCAGGAACACAGGCAGGGGCCAGCACCGGCGGATCCCTGGTTCCGCCATCAGAACCGTTCCCACATCGTCGTATGGCCGCAGATGTCCTTCTCCAGGGGCGTGACCGAGTAGTGGACTCCCCGGCATGGCAGTTTCACGGTGATCTCGGGGAAAGCCGCGGGTTCGGCTGTCGATCTGGCGCTGGCCTGACACGTCGTAGGATTGAGGCCACCCACGGAGGGGGCCCGTACCCGAGGGACTGAAGACATGGCGAAGTACATGATCCTCATCTACGGCGACGCCGAGCAGTGGGATGCGATGACCGATGAGCAGTGGAAGGCGCACAACGCCGGCCACGCGGCATTCACAGCCAAGGCCGGCACCCGCGTTCTTGACGGTCAGCAGCTCGCTACGGCCTCCGTGGCCACCTCGCTGCGCGCGGACGCACGCGGCCGGATCCACACCACCGACGGCCCGTTCCTGGAGACCAAGGAAGGACTCGGCGGCTACTACCTGCTCGAAGCGGCCGACCTGGACGAGGTGCTGGAGCTGGCCGAGCTGCTGCCCGAGCTGAACCACACGCACAGCGGCCTGGAAATTCGCCCAGTGGTCGACCACGGGTGAGCGACGCGAGAGACGAGGTCGTCGCGGCGGTGGACGAGGCCCATCGCCGCGACTGGACCAAGGTGCTCAGCATCACCGCCCAGCTGACGCGGGATCTCGACCTGGCCGAGGAGTGCGCCCAGGACGCGTACGCGCAAGCCATGGAGACGTGGGGTGAGAGGGGCATCCCGGACCGGCCGGGCGCCTGGCTGACCACCACCGCTCTCAACCGGGCCCGCGACCTGATGCGCAGTGAGTCGGTGTTCCGCCGGAAGATGCCCCTGCTGGTCGCGGCCGAGATGGTGGCGGGACCCGAGGAGGCCCTGAACGACGACCGGCTCAGGCTCATCTTCACGTGCACCCACCCCGCGCTGTCGACGGACGCCCGGGTGGCGCTGACGCTGCGCCTGGTCTGCGGCCTGTCCACGCCCGAGGTGGCCAGGGCCTTCCTGGTGCCGCCCACCACCATGGCGGCCCGCATCACCAGGGCAAAGAAGAAGATCGCCGCGACTCGCATCCCCTACCGGGTGCCGGGCCCGGACCAGCTGGAGGAGCGGGTCAGCGCCGTCCTCGAGGTCGTCCACCTCATCTTCACCACCGGACACACCGCACCGATCGGCGCTCGCCTGGTACGCCACGACCTGACCGGCAGCGCGATCCGGCTGGCCCGCATGCTGCACCTGCTCATGCCGACCAACGCGGACACCAGCGCCCTGCTCGCCCTGATACTGCTCAACGCGGCGCGTCAGGAGACCCGGACAGCCACCGACGGGCGCTTGGTGCTGCTGTCCGAACAGGACCGCTCGCGCTGGGATCGGCAGCTCATCGCCGAAGGTCAGTCGTTGCTGACCGAGGCCCTGATGCGGCGGCCGCCCACCCGCTACGCCCTGCAGGCCGCGATCGCCGCCCTGCACGCCGAGGCGCCGAGCTGGACCGGCACCGACTGGGCGGAGATCGTCAGCATCTACGACGTCATGCTCCGGCTGTGGCCGTCCCCCGTGGTCGAGCTCAACCGCGCCGTCGCGGTCGGCATGCGCGACGGGCCTCAAGCCGGACTCGACGCGGTGACACCGTTGCTGGCTGATCCGGCCCTGGCCACCTACAGCTATCTCAGCGCCACCCGCGCCGACTTCCTGCGACAGCTGGAGAACTGGCCACAGGCCATGACGGCCTATGAGGAGGCGCTGACCCTCACCGGCAACGAAGCCGAACGCGTCTTCCTCACCGAAAGGCTGGCCGAGGTCGCGCGCAATCTGTGACCACCGTGAGCGACGTGGCCCCATCGGGTGTTCTCCCCCGCCCTACGTTCGATCAACGCCACGACCGTCTCGTCGCCCCCGGACGCCCGGTCAGGTTCGGGTAGGTCCACTTCTTTGCAACCAAGCGCTGATGCCACCGCAGCACCGTATCCGGGCTGACTGGCAGCCGGAGCCGGCGCAACGTCGCGCGGTCACTGCTGACCTGCGCCGACGTATTCTCGGCACAGTCTTGAAGGCGATGCTTGGCGAGCGAGCAAACGGTAGCTGATCGAACGGAGAACGCCGGGCTTGGAGGACGTCGACGGACAGGTCAGCCATTGAAGTGAATTCATTCGACGAGGCGTCCGAAACTCAGCCTTCTTTCGAGCCGAATGCCGCCGAATGACACGCGAGGCGGAAATTGGGCCGATCAGGGCTTGATGAACCAGTGCGCACACGTCGGCGCCGATCGGTCGGCACCATACGACCATGGCGGAACGGCAGCGGAACACCGCACGCTGGGTGATCGGCACCGTGGTGCAGGCGGACACCGTGCACGGTGGCGTGCACATCCACCAGGTGGCGAGCCCCGAACCGATCTCAGTCCTGGAGCAACTGGCCGGCCTGGTGCAGCGGCAGTGGCTGGAGGAGATGAAGCACCGGCGCCTGCTCGTGCCGCAACCACCGCTCCCGGTGCGGCTCGTCGCCGCGGACGAGGATGTCGTCGACGACTGGCGCAACATCCACCGCGACCCCAGGCGGTCGGACGCGGTCGACCTCGACGGCTGCTACCAGGAGGTGCTGCGGTTGTGGCAGACCATCCCCGGCGCCGGGGAAGGCCGCGGCCGGCTGGCCGTCGTCGGCGAGCCGGGAGCGGGCAAGACCGCGCTGGCGCTCAACCTGCTCGTGGAAATGATCAGGGAACGGGCACCGGGCTCCCCGGTGCCCGTTCTCGTCGACATCGCCTCGTGGAATCCCCACGTCGACGAGCTCAGGACCTGGCTCGAAGAACGCCTGATGCGCTCCTACCCGTTGTTGCGTCAGGGCACCGAGAACGGCCACAGCGCGGCGCACGAGCTGGTTTCCTCGCGGCTGATCGTCCCCGTCTTCGACGGCCTGGACGAGATGACGCCGCCCGACCGACGCGTGGCGGCGATCAACGGACTCAACGAGAGCCTGTCCGACGATCACCCGTTCGTGCTGACGTGCCGGATCGACGAGTACCGGCAGGTGTGCGAATCCGGCGCCCGTCTCGCCAGCGCTCCGGTGGTGCTGCTGGTGCCGGTGCGGCTCGACAGCACCAGGGACTACCTGGAACGCACCGCGCCCGGCACACGGAAGTGGCAGGACTTCTTCACCGCGCTGGCCCAGCACCCGCCGGACTGCCCGCTGCGGGACGTGCTCGGCAACCCGTTCATGATTTCCCTGGCCCGCCGCAGGTACAGCGACACCCCGGCAGATCCCACACAGCTGCTCCGGCCCGAGTTCGCCTCGCGGGCCGCGATCGAGGACCACCTCCTCGACGGCGTCGTGTCGCTGTCCTTCCCCCGCCACCCCTCCCGGCACCCGGCCGCGGCACGCTGGCACAGCAAGCCCGCGGACCGCTGGCTGCGCCGGCTCGCAACGATGATGGTGCGCGAAGGCAGCAGTGACATCGCCTGGTGGCGGTTGGAACGACAGGTGCCGCGGGTGGTCTTCGGGGCCGCGTTCGCCGTGCTCACCATCATCGCCGTGCTCCCGCTCGCGGCGTTCACCGTCGGTCTGCGCACCAGCGTGGCGTTCTGCTCCGCGATGGCCCTCACGCTCATGACCATGGCGTTCTGGCGCAGGCCGAACGCACCGGCGCTGATCCAGGTCCGCTTGCGCTGGTCCAAGTCGTCGTTCTCACTGGACGTCTGGCGCAACGTGGTCGGGGCCGCCGCCATGGGAGCGATCGCGGCACGGGTCGTGAGCCCCCACGCCGGTGTCGTCCTCGGAGGCGCGGCGGCGCTCGCCGCCCTCGTGGTGCGGTCGACGCGCACGATCCCGGTGGACACCGAGATGCAAACTCCCAGGGCCACCATGGCCAAGGATCGCGCGGTCGTCCTACAGACGTTCGCGATCCTGGCTTTCATGGTGGTTCCGGCACTGATCGTTGCGAGTCTGGACACGACGTGGACCACGCCGGTCACCGTGGCCGGCGGTGTGGTCGCCGGCATGTTCACGATGCCGACGAGCCCGTGGATCTGGTTCGTGCTGGCCCGCTGGTGGTTCGCCGCCCATGGGAAGCTCCCGTGGCGGCTCATGCGGTTCCTGGACGACGCCCACGCCCTCGGCGTGTTGCGGCAGTCGGGCAACGTCTACCAGTTCCGGCACTTGCGTCTGAGGGACCGATTAGCGGGCGGCGCCACCCCACACTGAACCGCTGGAAAAGAATTCAATCGAGCAATCATCCTGAGAATTCGATGTTGCGCTGCATGCGGATGCGCTGTGCGATCGTGTTGTTCTTGTCGTTGCGCTGGGATACAACCCCGTGATCACCTGCGCTCAGGCGCTCACCACCACCGGGGAAAGCAGGTGGCGCAATGATCAGCGTCATCAGTTACGGCACTGTGCCCGTGTTCTGACGTCTTGCGCCGTGAGAGTTCCGGCACCAGGAACGATCTCGTGGCCAGGGACTCAACGCACCGCCATCGCGCTGAGGTAGCGCGTCAGAGCCGCTGGCGTGGGATGGGTCCAGAGAATGCCGGCGGGTAGCTCGATTCCGGTGCTTTGCTGCAGCTTCCCCCAAATGGCGAGCCCATGACCGAGTCCAGGCCGATGTTCGAAAACGGCCGTTCGGGCTCGATCCGGTGCTCCGGCACACCGGTTTCCGACGCCACCACGCTCCGAATCAGGGCCATCGCCGCATCACACACCTCGTCCGCGGGCAGTTCACGCAGGAGCGTGGTCGGCTCCGTCGTTGCCGTTCCCTCGCCCGGCTTGCCGTTCTGGGGATCGCGGACGTGTTCGAACAGCGCGCGACGTCCTCCTGGCGGCGGCGTGGTCGGCCTGACCACCAGCGCGTAGCCGTCATCCGTGGTGTGCAGGCAGTTCCACACGCGCAGCGCCTCGGACGGGGTGATGTCACCGAAGCCTTGGGCCTCCATGCTGTGGAGTCCGTCGGCGGTGAGCTTGCCCATGCCGGTGTCACGCCAGACGTCCAGGCGATCGAGGTCGTGTCCTCGCCTCGGTGCCGCCGGTGGGCGGCCAGGCCGTCCAGGAACGAGTTGGCCGCGGCGTAGGCGGTGCAGCCGGGCAACACGACCAGCGGTGCGGTGGAGGAGAACAGCACCATCTCGTCGATGCTGCCCGGCGGGAACAGCTCGTGCAGCACCAACGCCCCGAGCACCTTGGCGTGCAACGTCTCCCGAATCGAGTCCTCGTCCAAGTCGTTCACCAGGCGGCCGTGCACGGCTCCGGCCGTGTGGACCACGCCTCGGATGGGCGGCATGCGCAGGAAGTCGGGCGTCAGCATCGCTCGCGCGGCGTCGGCGTCGGTCACGTCGAGGGCGAGCGGCAGAACGCTCACCCTCTGGCTCTCGAGTTCCTCGACCACACCGATCGCGTGCCGGGTCGCAGCGTCGTGCTGCTCACCGCGGCGACGGCCGCGGGGCCGTGTGCCCGGTACGACGACCACCGATCGTGGGGAAGGTCCCCGACCTCGCTGCGTGCCGCGATCAAGCCGGCCCAGAAGTCAGCCGGTTCGCAGATGCCAGCAGCCAACCGCAGACCCAGACCCACGACGGCGACGTCGTTGTCAGGGCTGCCAGAACTCGAACGCGTCATTGATGCCTCACAGATCTCGGACAGACCCGTCCACACGGCACGGGATCAAGCTTCGGTGATCAGTTCAAAATGAGCCGGCGCGTCGGCTTGCCGTGCTACCCGCGATCACACAGCGCGTTCTCGACCAGCTCGAAAGACGGGTCCTCGAGCGGCGTCGGCGGGGTGGACGACTCCTTCAGGATCACCGAGTCGGTGTTCATCGAGACGATGACACTGCGCTTGCCGTCGGGCGTGATCCCGTTGCGGGTCTGGAAGCCCTGGATGTCGCCCGCGTGTGACCAGTACCCGCCGCACGCGGTGGGAATCCAGGCGATGCCCAGTCCGTAGCGCGCTTCCGGCCACACCGACTGCAGGCTCGGCGCCGGCACCGTCTTCTGCATTTCGGCCAGCTCCGCGGGAGCGAGGAGCTCGCCCGAGATCAAGGCTCGGAGGAAGACCAGCCCGTCGTTGGTGGTGCTGACCAGTTCTCCTGCCGCTTCGGCGTAGGAGGGGTTCAGTTCGGTGACGTCGACGGGCTTTCCGAAGCGCAACGGGTCCGCTGTGACGTCTTCCGGGAAGCGCTCGTACGCGGTCGCGTGGGGATTCGGCAGCACCGTCGAGTGTCCGGGGGTCGACGTGTTCCGCAGGCCCAGGCGCTTGATGATCCGCTCGTCGACGGCGGTGCGCCAGTCCTGGCCGGTCACCTTGCCGATGATCATTCCCGCCAGCACGTAGTTGGTGTTGGAGTAGCTCCAGCCGGCGCCGGGCGCGAAGGTGGGTGTCTGACGCATCGCGAGGGCGACGAGGTCTGCCGGGGAGTGCTTGTCGAACCGGTGTTGGAGGAAGTCGCTCTCGGTGAAAACCGGCACACCGGCGATGTACTCGGGAATGCCGCTGGTGTGCTGGAGCAGCTGACGAACGGTGATCTTGCTGCCGTCGTTCCCGTTGCCGGTCACGACTCCTGGCAGCCATTTTTCGACGGTGTCGTCGAGCGACAGGCGGTGTTCACCGACGAGCTGGAGCAGCGTGGTCGCCACGAAGGTCTTGCTGAAGCTCGCGATGCGGAAGTGGGCGTCCCACGGAACCGGTGTCTTCGCGTCGGTGTCGCCTTCTCCGCCGCGGACCTTCACGGCACCCTTGGGCGTGCGCAACTCGGTGAGAACGCCGGGAGTGCCTTTCGCCACCAGCGCGTCGGCCGCTTTCTGCAAAGAGACTCGGGTCGCGTCGTTCCCGTCGTGTTCGGCTCCAGCCGACGAACACCCGGTGACGAACAAGGTGGCGGTCAGCACCACCAGTGCGCTTGTTTTCGTCCTCATGGCCATCACCGTAAGAACGCATCGGCGCGATGTCGTCATCCTTGTTGGTCGTCCGTCCTACCCTTCTGGTGGTAGGGCGGATCTCTTCTGTTTCCGGGCAAGAATCCCCTGGTAGGGTCCCGCCGGTGCGCAAGCTTCCCCGACCGGCGTGGGCGGACGTTCTTCTCGCCCTGGTGGCCACGGTCCTCACCCTGGCCAATCAAGTGGGATATTTCGGCGCCGAACTCACGTTCGTGGATTTGTCGCTCGCCGCGCTCACGGTGGCGCCGATGGCGCTTCGTCATGTCGTGCCGGTGACGTCGTTGTGCGTAATCCTCGGTTCCACGGTCGCCTACGCGTTTCTCGGTTATGGCGCGGTGGGCAACAGGGGGCTCGGTGTGCTCATCGGCGTGTTCACAGTCGCCAACGTGCGCAGCTCACGGACCGCCGCGATCATGGCAGCGGTGTCCGCGTTCTGCCTGCTGGTGCCCGAATACGTCGGGGAGGCGACGCTGAAATGGCCGGAGGCCGTGCAGACCGTCCTGATCCTGTTCATCGCCTGGATGCTCGGCGAAAGCTCCAAGAAATGGGCCAGACGCGCTGAGGAAGCAGCTGAGCGAGCAGGTCGCGCGGCCGCCGACGAGCGAGTGCGGATCGCACGGGAGTTGCACGACATCGTCGCGCACCACATGTCCGTGATCTCTCTGCAGGCCGGGGTGGCCGAATACACCATCGCGTCCGATCCCGCCACCGCGCGTACCGCGATTTCAGCTGCCTCCGAGTCCTGCCGGGAAGGCCTGACCGAGATGCGCAGGCTGCTCGACGTGCTGCGGGTGGAGAACGAAAATGAATTCCCGGACGTGCAACTCACGAGCCCAGGCCTCGACGACCTCCCCGGTTTGGTGGAACGCACGCGCGACGCCGGCCTCACCGTCGAACTCGTGGTTCGGGGAACACGGCGTGCCTTGCCTCCCGGGCAGGACCTCTGCGCCTATCGCGTCGCGCAGGAGTCCCTGACCAACGTCCTCAAGCACGCGGGTCCCGCAGCCGTGGAGGTGGTGCTCGACTACCGCGCGCACGAACTCACGTTGACCATCACCGATGACGGCGCGCCAAAACCTTCCAGCGCCAACGCGAAACCGCATGGCATCCGAGGGATGCGTGAGCGCGCCGAACTCTACGGTGGCATCCTGGACGCCGGACACCGCTCTCCCCGAGGGTTCCAGGTCGCGTTGCGCCTCCCGATTCCGGACGAGGCCTGATTTCCCACCACCGAACGAATGCACGTGCTGGAGAGATGTGATGGCAGTCCGCGTCCTGGTGGTCGACGACCAGTACCTCGTTCGCCACGCCCTCATGGCGTTGCTCAACGCCGCACCCGGCATCGATCCCGTCGGCGAGGCGTCAGACGGTGAGCGAGCTGTGGCGATGGTCGCCGACCTGGCGCCCGACGTGGTTCTCATGGACATCAAGATGCCGGTCATGGACGGGCTCAGCGCCACCCGGCGCATCCTCGCGATGCGTCCGGAAACCCAGGTCGTCGTGTTGACGACCTTCGACATCCCCGAGTACGTCTACACGGCGCTGACCGATGGAGCCGCCGGGTTCATCATGAAGGACACACCTCCCGACAGGATCATCGCGGCGGTGCGCACAGTCGCGATAGGAG
>JASLAV010001148.1 GCA_030146905.1 Lentzea sp.
CGCTCCGGACGAGGTCCTTGCGAAGGTTGTACAGGGACTGCAGGTCACCGTCGCTGAGGAAGATCTGCTCGAAGTCCTTGAGGTGGAAGTTCTTGTAAGCGATGAGCGCGAAGAGATTGCTCTCGGTCAGGCCGGGTGCAGTCATGCCCTGTTTGAGCAACCGTTCGGCGAACACGACGTACTCGTTGCAGATGTTCGTCAGCAGCCGCATGTCGGAGGTGTGCTGGGCGACCAGCGCGATCAGCGACCGGTCGATCTCGGTCAGCCCGCGCTTCCTGAGCAAGTCGTCGAGCAGCTCGCGTGCGTTGCGGTGCGAAATGAACGGGACGACCGGGATTACGAGGTCGAAGAACTTCGTGCGGTTGGCGCGGTCGGTGCCGGAGCCCAGATCCTCGAAGAGGCTGTCCCTGACGGCGTAGACGAAGCGGAGCGGGCGCTTCGTCCTGCGGCGCTCGGGCGTCTGGTTCAGCAGCGTGTTCAGCTCGCGCAGGGCCTCGAAGATGTGCGGGTCGTCGAACCGGTCTAGGTCCTCGAAGATGACGACGTCCGGCAGTTCCTTATTGAAGAAGGAGACGATGTCTTCCGAGTACTCGTCGAAGTAGGTCATGCTGCGCGGCGACAGCTTCACGGTGGTCCCAGCTGCCGAGAGATCGGACACAGCGAACCGGCCGTGAATTATCCGCAGCACGGTGGTGAGCACGATGACGGCGCCAGCGCCGATGCCTAGCCAGGACAACATCGGCTCCCACCACTGCCCGGCTCCGGTGCCGCGGACGTCTGGCACGAGCTTGAACAACCACGCGACCACACCGATCAGCACGACCGCCGCGGTTGCCCTGGCCACCGCGCGCAGACGGGAGAGCGGGACGATGCGGTTGAAGCGCGAGAAGCGGAAGTCCCGCGGAGGCATCCGGTAGATGAGCTGCTTGACCAGTTCCTTCTGGATCCGATTGGTGACGGTCGAGGCTTCTGGGACCGTTCCAGTGGCTGGCTGCGCGGGGACGGCTCCAGCGGTCGGTTGCGCGGCCGGCAGCGGGATCGGTTGGACGGGAGGGGCGCCGAGGGTTGAGATGGTGATGCGCAACGTCTTCCGCGTGCGCTTGAACCACGTCCGCCACGACCGCTTCAGGCTGTCCGACTCGAACGCGTCCAGGACGCTGGACTTGCCGGTCCCATACCTGCCGGCCAATGCGATGTTGAGGTTCCGGGGGTCCTGCACCGCTTCCTGGAGGAAACGCAGGTAGGTCTCGTGCTGCTCAGGCACATAGCGCGACGCGAGCGATTCCAGTTCGAAGGACTTCGCGGGCGGTGTGTGTTCAGCCTTGGCCATACCATTCCTCTGCACATCTGACGGGAACTCAGTGTGCGGTGTCGCGGAGCCCGTCTCACGGAGGACTCGCAGGAACGCATGGCGGATTCGGAGAAGGGCATTGGTGGTTCTGCCAGTAGCAGGCCGCCGGTGGTCCGTGGGCGTAATGTCCGCGATCATGAGCCCGCCGAGCCCGGCGGTGATGCGATGCACCAGGTCGTGTCCGCCACCGCGTGTGGCGGTCTGGAGATCGCGTACTGGGCCGCATGATCTACAGACGGATATTGACCGCCAAGAGGTTTTCGTCCTGGTTCCGCACCAGGCGATCTTGGCGACAACGAGGCCTCGAAGACCACGGATCCTCGATTGGAACGCGTTGGGAAACGCGGCAGCGTCTCCGCCAGGCCGAACAACAGGGGGAGTCGATGCCGAAGATGACGTTAAAGCCTACCGCGGTAGCCGGGGCCGTACCAGCGGCCGAGGATGGTGCGACTCGGCGCTGGGTCAATGCCGTTCCGGCGTGTTGCCAGGTCCCCGGCCGAGCCGCCACGTTGAAGCCTTCCGCCCACGGAAAGTCTCTCCTCTCAGTATCTTCGACTGCCACTGTCGCGGTTGGGCACACGCCCGGTGTGCGATCCGGTCATCGTGCAGCCCGATTGGTACGTTGACGGCGATCTGGCTGCCGCATACCCGGCAGGTGGTCGGCTCGGTTGCGCGAGGTATAGGCGTTGCACCCATCAGTGTGTGCTTCTTGCGCGTTGATTTCTTTTGCGTCGGCTCCTTGAGAGTTGGCTTCTTGGGCGTCGGCTGCGTGGAGGTGTCCGTTTTCGTCGCATCTGACCTTCGTCGCTTGCCCTGACGAGACCGGCCTGTGCGTTTAGCCTGGTCGACGTCGCGCACCGGGCTTCCGAGAGCACGGCGCAACTGTTCACCGGGTTGTAAGCCGAGCTGCTTGCGATAGGCGGTGTCCTGCTGCGCGAGCCGCGGGCTCCTCGGCTTCTTCGTCGGCGTCGGGCGGGTAGTCGCCTTGGGCGCCGATCGATGCGGTGGTGGATGCCCCGCGGGCAGTGCACAGGGCAGGCCCGGGCCTGTCAGGAGGTAGCCGCAACTCGACGGCGTTTCAGTAGCCTCACCCATTGCACCTCATAACGGGAGTCTGGATCTGCTGCAGTCTGCTCGACTGCTGCCATTAATGGCTCTTGGCTCGCCGTAAACCGCGCGGCAATTAGGCCGTTCGAGTGCCTGCCGAGGCTCCGGGCCGTCGCCGCCGCGCGGCCAGCAACGGTTTGGCTGCGCGGGGGCAGCTGTCGCGAGCGCGATCAGCAAGGCGGGCAACACCACAGGATGGACGTGGGGACGATCACGCACTACAACCAAGCCGTCGTGTACAGCGGGCAGCGGACGCGGATCGCCGATCTCGCCACGTCCACGTTCTGCACCGAGGGTGGGTGACAGCGGCGGCGCCTGCATCTTCGGCAACAGCGAAGGGCATGACGTCCGCGGTCCCGGCAATCGCGCGACTTTGGGCGGAACAGCGGGTCGGCGGTTCAGTCGTACTCGTACTGCCAGCCGATCGTGGACGCGGCCAACTACTACGGGGCCTATGGGGTGCCAGGACTCTGCACACATGCGTTGAGCTGCGGTGGTCGGGCACTGTCGTTCGGTCGGCATGATCGTGGGCGTGGCGCTGCGACTGCTGTACCTCATC
>JASLAV010001183.1 GCA_030146905.1 Lentzea sp.
GAGGCGTTGTCGACGTTGGCTGAGGGGATCCCCGATACGGAAAACCCATCCGGCGTTGCGGAACTGCACAACCTCCGGGCGGCGATTCTGGCGCGTCAGGGCCATTACAGTGCGGCTGTTTCGGAGATCGTCACTTTCATGCAGGGCGCCACCTTCGCCGATGTTTCCCAGGCATCCCGGTACAAGACCTACGAACGGGCGCTTCTGCTGGCATTCGGCATGCAGGATCAATCGACCTTGCGTGATGTTCTGACTTTTCTCTTGACACAATCGGATGCGGCTCGTCAGATCACGCTGTGTCAACTGGCTATCCTGCAGTGCGGTAATCGGTACGAGGAGGTTGAGCTGATCGCGACATCAGCCGACATGCACTCGTCGGAAATTGCCCAGCGAGCTTTCTCCTTTCTTTGCGCTGGCAAGCCCGAAGCAGCTCTCGACCTGCTGGCCAGCAATTACGAGTTGAAGGAGTCGCAGGCGTGGTTATGGGCTTTGGTCGCCCATTGCAACGGGAAAACCGACTTGGCGGCTGCTGCGGTGGAGGAGCTCACCGGCATCGTGGTCGAGCCGGACGCGGTCGACTCAGAATTGTTGGTCAACCTCTGGCAGGACATCGGTGATGGATTGGAGAAGAACGCGGCATTCTGGCACCCCTGCCTGCCGCGGAAGCTCACCGGCCTGTCGCAGGATCTGGTGAGGATTCAGGTCCCCTCGAGGGTCCTGGAACCCCGACTGGTCCGACGGGTCAGTTTTCCTGTGTTGTCGCCGGTCAGTGCAGAAGTCGCCACTGTGCCGCGAGACGCAGCCGACAAGTTGGACGCTGCGGTGATCATGCAGGAACGGCTGAATATCCTTTTCGCACCAACCATTGAAATTCAGACAGACGGCGGAGGAAACGTGACGAATCAGGGTTCGAAATACAACATTTCCGGTCCAGTCGGCGCAGTGGGTGACAACGCGAGTGCCAGCAACTTCGTGCAGATCTACCAGCAACTCGACGACTCCACCTTGCGAACCGAACTGGCGCGTGTTCGCGACACGATGCGAGGGCTCGCGTCGAGCACCGAGGAGGACGTCGCCGTGGCCGCTGTGTCACAAGCCGAAGCGGCGCTTGGTGAAGGTGATTCCGCTGCGGCGGAAAGCTACCTCAAGAAAGCCGGGAAGTGGGCCTGGACGACCGCGACCGCGATCGGGGCAGGAGTAGCTGCCGCCGCCATCAAGGCTGCCGTGGGGTTCTGACGAACCTGCGCCGATCCGGTCCGCCGTGACGACGACCGGCAGCCGCAGCGGGGCCGTGCGACGCTTCCAAGTCCCACCAACCACCACCGCCCGCTCACGGCGCGATCGTGTGGGCCACCTCATGGCGGCCGGCGTTCAGCCGGGTGTGAGGCACGGCGACCGTGCCGACGGACTCTCACGACAAAAGCCCAGGTCATCCGGCTTACCGGCGCTGACCTGGGCCTTCGTCTGTCTGAGCGGGTGACGGGAATCGAACCCGCCTCTACAGCTTGGGAAGCTGTCGTTCTACCAATGAACTACACCCGCGTTGTTGCGTGCCCGATGATACACACAGCCGGTGGCCGGGTGGGCAAGTGCTGTCACCTAGGCTGTGCCGCGTGCTGCTCAGTGACCGCGATCTGCGCAAAGAGGTCGAGTCCGGCCGGTTGGTGCTGGACCCGTTCGACGACGTCATGGTGCAGCCGTCCAGCATCGACGTCCGACTGGACCGGTTCTTCCGCGTCTTCAACAACACCCGGTACACGCACATCGACCCAGCGATGCAGCAGGACGACCTGACCTCGCTGGTCGAGCCCGCCGACGGCGAGCCGTTCGTGCTGCACCCCGGCGAGTTCGTGCTCGGCTCGACCTACGAGCTCGTCACCCTCCCCGACGACCTGGCCGGCCGGCTGGAGGGCAAGTCCTCGCTGGGCCGCCTCGGCCTGCTCACGCACTCGACGGCGGGCTTCATCGACCCCGGCTTCTCCGGCCACATCACGCTGGAGCTGTCGAACGTCGCCAACCTGCCCATCACGCTCTGGCCGGGCATGAAGATCGGCCAGCTGTGCCTGTTCCGGCTCAGCAGCGCGGCCGAGTTCCCGTACGGCTCGGCCCAGGCCGGCTCCCGCTACCAGGGCCAACGCGGTCCGACGCCGTCACGCGCCCACCTGAACTTCCACCGCACCGACACCAAGCGCTAGAGCTTCAGGTCCCCGTACCGGGCCAGCACCCGCGACCTCAGCTCCGGGTCGGTCCGCGGCACGGGCTCCAGGAACACCTCGTCCAGCTCGGGGTGCGCGGCGCGCAGCTCGGCGTCGATCCGCACGCACGCCCGCTCCAGGTCGGCGGCACCCAGCGCGTCGTCGAAGTCGAGCCGCGCGCACACCAGCACCCGGTCCGTGCCGACCGCCATCGTCAGCAGGTCCACCACCTGCTCGACCTCCGGCGCGTCACGCAGCCGCGACCACACCGCCCGCACCAGCACGGGGTCCGCCTGCCTGCCGATCAGCAGCCCCCGGTTGGTCGACGCCAGCGTGTACGCGGCGAACGCGAGCAGCACGCCGATCGCCAACGACGCCACGCCGTCCCACACCGACGAGCCGGTCAGGTGGTGCAGCCCCAGCCCGCCGAACGCGAGCAGCAGCCCGACCAGCGCGGCCGAGTCCTCCAGGAACACCGTCTTCACCGTCGGGTCGTCCGACACCCGCAGGAACGCGAGCACCGACCGGTCCTCGGCCCGGGCCTCCCGCCGCACCTGCCTCACGGCCTGCGTCCACGACACCGACTCCAGCGCGAACGCGATGGCCAGCACCACGTACCCGACGACCGGGCTGCTCTGCTCCTGCGGCGCGCCGAACGCGGTCCGGAACCCCTCGTAGAACGCGAACACCGCGCCGGACACGAAGATCGACACAGCGGCGAGCAGCGACCAGAAGTACCGGTCCTTGCCGTACCCGAACGGGTGCCGGCGGTCCGCGGGCCGGGCCGACCGGCGCAACGCCGTCAGCAGCAGTGCCTCGGTGAACGTGTCGGCGACCGAGTGCGCCGCCTCCGCCATCATCGCCGCCGACCCGGTGATCACCCCGGCGATCGCCTTCATCACCGCGATGGCGAAGTTCACGGCCAGGGCGAGCAGGACGGTGAGCGTGCTCTCGCCGCCCTTCGGCCGCCCGTCCTCCGACTGCTCAGCTGCCATGCGCCGACGTTAGGCGGCGCGGACGGGATCCGCCCGGTATGACCGCTCCCACGAAACGATCATG
>JASLAV010001184.1 GCA_030146905.1 Lentzea sp.
GTATGGATTAACCATTGACTCCATCCGGCTCCGACCAGCGATGTTCACGGACGGGTAGGGTCACTGGGGCGTGATCTTATGACAGCGGGGAGTCACCATGACGACTGCTGCCGGTCGACCAACACTGACCGTTGACGACACAGACTCAACGGGCCACGGCAGCCTTACGCAACTCTTGACGACGGGACCGTTCCCGGAAGCGTTGAGGGCGGCGATCAAGGCTAGCCGACTCAGTCTCGACCGCATTCAGCACAGGTTGGCACTGCGCGGCGTGACCATCAGCGTCGCGACGCTCAGCTACTGGCAGTCAGGACGACGAAGGCCTGAACGCCCTGAATCCCTGGAGGCGCTGCGGCACCTCGAGTCGGTCCTGGGCGTACCCCAGTCAGGCCTGTCGGCGCTGCTCGGCCCCCCTCGCCCACGAGGCCGCCGCTGCCGTCCGACGACGATGATGCCGATCGACGCGCTCTGGGCGCGTCGTGAGCGGGTGGCGAACCTGCTCTCGAAGGTCGACACGTCCTCCGACCTCAAACTGGGCAGGATCAGCCAGCACGACCGCATCGAGATCTCTGCCGACGGCGGGCAGAAGTCCGTGTGGGTGCGCCAGATCCTGCGAGCGGAACAGGACGGCCCCGACCGCTGGGCGCTCGTGTTCGAGACCGAGGAGTCCGACGTGCTCCCCGAGATCGTGAACGTGCGCAACTGCCACCTGGGCCGCATCGCCCGCGACCACGAAGCGAACATCATGGTCGCGGAGATGATGTTCGAGCGCCCGCTGACCCGCGGTGAGACCCTCATCATGGAGTACCAGCTGGTGTTCCCGGAGGGCCACGCCCCGAAGGGCAACAACACGTTCGCGCGCAAGTTCCGGCTACCGGTCCGCGAGTACGTGATCGAGGTCCGCTTCGACGAGACGAACCTGCCGTCACGCGTGCAGCAGTACAGCGTGCCGGCCGGCGACGAGACCCCTTCTCGCCGCCGCAACCTGACCGTGGACTCGGGCGGCGGCGTGCACGCCGTGGCGCTGGGGTTCGGACCGGGCGTGTTCGGCATCCGCTGGGAGTGGCCGAACCGCTAGATCCTCGAACGACACGTGAGGGGCGCTTCCCACCCAGGGAAGCGCCCCTCACGCTTTTCCGCTACCTGACGGACCACGCTGGAACGCACCCCGCACGGCCCAAGGCGACCCCTCCGCCGGAACGCGACCAGCCTCCGGAAATCGACCCGTCCGTTCGGAACGTGACCAGCCAAAGCAAGCCGACCCACCCGGCCCACTGCGACCTCGTTCGTCAGAGCGGTCGGCGCAGCCCGTCCAGCACGAGGGTGATGACACCGTCGGCCTCAGCCCGCCACCCGGGCCGGTCATGAGACGCACTGATGCCGTGCAGCGCCATCATCACGGCACCGGCATCCACGTCGTCGCGAACGGTGCCGTCCCGCACGGCGGCGGCCACCAGGCCGGTGACGGCCTGCCCCAACGCCCGGCTGCCTTCGGCGAGGGCGTCTGAGCGGGTGGCCATGAGCGTGGCCAGCGTCCGGGCCAGGCCTGCGTGGGCCTCTATGTGGTCGACCATGCCGCGCAGGAAGGTCGCCAAAGCCTCCGCCGCCGGCATTGCGGCCCGCAGCTGGCGGGCACGGTCGCACATCGCGGCGATCTCACCGTGGTAGACCGCCTCGGCCAGTGCCTCGCGGGTGGGGAAGTGGCGGTACAGCGTGCCCGTGCCCACCCCTGCCAGACGGGCGAAGTCATCGAAGCGCAGGTCGAAGAAGCCACCGGCGTCGAAGACCTCCCGGGCTGTGGCGATCAGGGCGTCGCGCTTGCGCTGGGCGTCGGCCCGCAGCGGCTTGTCGGCGGTCATGCACTCCCTCGCGTTGACAAATGGAGATGACCTCCATATTTTGAAAGTGGAGATGATCTCCGATTCAATCGTACCCGACGAGGTGCAGCGTGAAGATCCTGATGTTCGGCCGTGGCGTGATCGCCACCGTTTACGGCTGGGTCTTGGAGCGGGCGGGACATGAGGTCGAGTTCTACGTCCGGCCGGGTCGCGCGGAGACGTACGGGGACGCGGTGGACCTCGACCTGATCGACACGCGGCGACGGGTGTGGGGGCAGCGCGTCGTCGAGAAGTGGCCGGTGCGCTACCGCGAGGCGCTGGAGCCGGACCACGACTTCGACCTGATCGTGCTCAGCGTGCCGCACCACCGTCTCGCGGAGGCGGCGGCCTTCCTGGCACCGCGGGTCGGCCGGGCCACGGTGCTGGTCTTCGGCAACATCTGGACCGAGCCGCTGGCCGCGATCGGCGACCTCCCCGCCGACCAGGTCGCCTGGGGCTTTCCCCAGGCCGGTGGAGGCTTCGGCGCGGACGGCGTGCTCCGCGGGTCGCTGCTGCCGTCGATCGTCTTCGGAACCCTCGGTCAGCCCCCGACCGACCGGGAACTGGCCGTGCGCCAGGCGTTTCGCGAGGCCGGGCTCAGACTCAAGGAGGAACCCGACTTCCGCGGCTGGCTGTGGGTCCACTTCGTGTCGGACGCCGGCTTGTTCTCACAGGGCGTGCGGCTGGGTTCGCTGTCCGAGCTGATCGGGGCAAGGGGCGACCTCCGCGAAGGGCTGCTGGCCAGCCGGGAACTGCTGCCGCTCCTCCAAGCGCGCGGCGTCGACCTGCGACGTCACCGGGGCGCCGCGCTGCTGTTCCGGGCGCCCACCTGGCTGACGGCCACGGCGCTCGCCTGGCTCACCGCTCATCTCACGCTCGCGCGCGTGAACTTCGCGGCGCACTCCGACCCCGACGCTGAGGAGCCACGTGAGATTTGCCGGGACGCCCTGGCCGAAGCACGACGGCGGGGCATCTCGACACCGCGACTGGAGGCGGCGGAACCGCACTTCGCCCGCGAGAACACCCGCTGACCGACCTCTTTCGCCAGCCGTGACGTCGTGAAGGGAAAAGTCATGACCACCGCCGAGAAGCACGAGTTCCCCATGGCCCGGACGTGCCCGTTCACGCCACCGCCGGCTTACGAAGAAATACGCGAAGAAGAGCCGGTCTCGCGCGTTCGTCTGCCCGATGGCGGGTGGGCCTGGGTGGTCAGCCGCCACGAGGACGTGCGAACCGTGTTGAACGACCGGCGGTTCAGCGCCGACCGGCAGCATCCTGACTTCCCGGCGCTGGTCGAGGGCGAGGCGGCGTCCCGGCGGCCGGACGAGGAGCGCATGCTGATCGCGATGGACGCGCCCGAGCACGGGCCCGCGCGCAGGGCTGTGCTCGGCGAGTTCACGGTGCGCCGGCTGGAGGCGCTGCGGCCGCGGATCCAGGAGATCGTCGACGCGCAGATCGACGCGCTGCTGGCCGGGCCGCGGCCCGGTGACCTGGTGGAGACGCTGTCGCTGCCGGTTCCGTCGCTGGTGATCTGCGACATGCTGGGCGTGCCCTACGCCGACCACGAGTTCTTCCAGGACCACACGGTGAAGGTGATCAAGCAGTCGACGCCGCCCGAGGAGCGGTGGGCGGCCATGGAGGCAATCCGGCGCTACATGACCGATCTCATCGCGGAGAAGGAGAAGAACCCGCCGGACGACCTGCTCGGGCGGCAGATCGTCAAGCTGCGCGCGGACGGCACCTACCGGCGGCGGGCACTGGCCGACATGGGCTTGCTGCTGCTGGTGGCCGGTCATGAGACGACGGCCAACATGATCTCGCTGTCGACCGTGGCGTTCCTGCGCAACCCGGAACAGCTCGCGATGATCAAGGCCGACCCTGCCAAGACGCTCAACGCGGTCGAGGAGATGCTGCGGTACTTCACGATCATCGACGTGGCGACGGCCCGGCTGTGCGTCGAGGACGTGGAGGTCGGCGGGCAGCTGATCCGCGCCGGCGAAGGGGTGCTGGCTCTGGGCTACTCGGCCAACCGGGACCCGCGGGCGTTCGAGAACCCGGACGAGCTCGACGTCGAACGCGGCGCGCGCCACCACGTCGCGTTCGGGTTCGGGCCGCACCAGTGCCTGGGCCAGAACCTGGCCCGCATGGAGCTGCAGATCGTGTTCGACACGCTGTTCCGCCGCATCCCGGCACTGCAGCTCGCAGCGGACGTCGACGAACTGCCGTTCAAGGACGACGCGAACATCTACGGCCTGTACCGGCTCCCGGTGACCTGGTAGCGGACGAACTGCCACCCCACCTCAGGTGCACGTGTGCCCTGCCCAGGCTCTTTCACTGGAGGAGTGAGTCAATCCGCGCAACGAAAAGGCCCCCGACCAGACGGTCAGGGGCCTTCCGCAACTCACCTAACCGAGAATCACACCCACCCGGCAACGCTGAGCGTCACCGCGCGGATCGACCCGCGGTCCGATCCCACGACATCGGCGACCTTGAACACCCAGGTGCCGTCCGCGGCGTCCGC
>JASLAV010001242.1 GCA_030146905.1 Lentzea sp.
CCCGTGACCGTGGGCGTGGAAGGCGTGCTGCGCAAGGTCGCGCGCGAGATCCACCGGACGGCGGCGTCTCCCGTGGTGATCGCCGTGGGCACGACCGTCACGTCCACAACGGACGTTCGCCGCTCGCTGGGCGAGGCCGCGCACGTGGCGGGTGCGGCGTTGCGGGCGCCGGGATCGCAGCTGTACCACCGGCTCGACGACGTGCGGTTGCGCGGGCTCCTGCACCTGCTGCGCGACGACGAGCGGGTGCGGGCGTTCGCGGACCGCGAGCTGGGACCGCTGCTGGCACGTGACGCGGCGCAGGGCTCACGGCTGGTGGAGCTGCTGCGGTGCCTGTGCGAGAACGGCGGCAACAAGTCGGCGGCCGCGGCGGCGGCGCACCTGTCGCGAACCGCGTACTACCAGCAGCTGGCGCGGATCGAACAGGTCCTCGGCGTCTCGCTGGAGGATCCGGAGTCCGTGCTGTCGCTGTACGTCGCGCTGCTGGTGCACGAAATGGGCCCGTAGACACGGGCCCATTTTCAGCGTGCGATTCAGCCGTTGATCGTCGGCAGGACGCCCGACAGCACGGTCGGGTTCGTCACGGAACCCGCGGTCGGCAGACCGCCCGCGCTCGGGACCGGAGCCCGCACGGAACCGAGGCGGGTGTTGCCGCCGTGGGCGTCGGGGGTCTTCACGTTGGGCAGATCACCGATCGGACCCCGCACGGAGCGCTCCTGCGCGGCGTCACTCGGCAGGGCGGGAACCGGCAGGTCGCCCAGCGCCGGCGCGCCGAGCTGCGGGAGCTGGACACCGCTCGCCGCCTCGAAAGGGGTGACGAGCTGCGTGGCGCCGGAGACGAGCTTGTCCGCGCCGACCTCGGGAAGGCCGCTGTTCAGCTGCGGGACCTCTGCGGCGTTGGCCGCGCCCGCGAGCAGCGGGGCCGCACCGGCGGCGAGAAGGGCGGCGGCGCGGAACAGTCCGGAACGAGACACAGTTTTCCTCAATCTGGATTGGGGACCGATCTACGAATTCATCGGCGCGTTCGGTTCGAGAATTAACCCGCTCGATCGGGTGTTCAGGGATTGAACCTGACGCCACGGGGGTCCTACGGCCGTCGTGTGACCCGTTGGAGCGTCGGTGACCTGGCAAAAGCGAGCGGACTCACCGTCCGCACACTGCACCACCACGACGAGATCGGCCTGGTCGTCGCGTCCGAGCGCACGGCATCCGGTCACCGTCGGTACACCCCGGACGACGTAAGGCGCCTCTATCAGGTGAGATCGTTGCGCCAGCTCGGTCTGTCGCTGGAAGAGGTCCGGTCGGCACTGTCCCGTTCGGACTCTCACCGCGTTGCTCGACGGGCACACGACGGAGCCCCTTTTGTCCACTTGGAGTTGATGTCCGTGTACGAGAGCTACTTCACCGCCGACCAGCGGTCGCGGGCGGCGTCGAGCGGTGAGCCGGTGGAACGTTTCACAGCAAACGCTGTTCCTCTACGCTTGCGGGCCTTCCACGACCAGGGGGCCACGTGACAGGACCTTCGCCGTCGGACCCACCACCCGGCGTCCAGAACGGCATCGACAACAGCACCGTCAGCGGTCAAGCCGTGCAGGCGGGGGCGATCTACGGCGGGGTGCACTACTACAACGTGAACGCGTCTGCTCCGCAGCCTGTCGCGCCCGCGTACCAGCCTGTTCGTCCGGCCCCGATTCCCGTGCGGCGCCGCGCGGGAGTCGGAGCGATCGTGGGCCGTTGCCTGCTCGCTCTGCTGCCGGCGATCCTCGGTGCCGCGGTGATCGGCGGTGCCATCGACCAGGTCGCCGCCGGGACGAACATCGCTGTGCGGCTGCTCGCCGTCGTGGCGCTTCTGGCGCTCGGGATGACGGCGATCTGCGTCTACGCGGCGAAGTCCGGCCGCGGCATCCGGCAAGTTCTCGGGTTGTTGCTGGACAAGGCGACATCACGCCACTTGGCCTCGCTGTACACGAGCACTCTCGTCATAGTGTTCTGCTTCGCGGCCTCGATGTGGCTCTTCGGTTTCACGAAGGAACTGGTGGAGCCCGACCCCGTGAAGAGCGGCGGTGCCACCGGAGCACTGGTCTTCCTCGCGTTCCTCGCCACGCTGGTGGGCCGGTTGATCGCGCGACGCCGGCAAAACCAGGCGCACACCGCGCAGTGAGCTGAGAAGGTGTCGTCATGTCCGCTGATGACGACGCCCGCCGCCTCCAAGCCGCCAACCCCTCGGGCTGGTTCGAAGACCTCTACGTGGAAGCCGACGCCGGCAAGGCCTCCGTCCCGTGGGACCAGCCCCACCCGCAACCGCACCTCGTCGAGTGGGCCGCCGGTGCCGACGGCACCGGGCGCAGCGTGCTGGTCGTGGGCTGCGGCTACGGGCGCGACTCGGAGTTCCTGGCGTCGCTGGGGTTCGACGTGACGGCGTTCGACATCTCCCCCACCGGTATCGCCGCCGTCCAGGCCCGCCACCCGGACTCGAAGGTGCGCTACGTCGTCGCCGACCTGCTCGACCCGCCCGCCGAGTGGCACCACGCGTTCGACCTGGTCGTCGAGAACATGACGGTGCAGGCACTGCCGGTCGACCTGCACGCCCGGGCCATCGAACGGGTGGCGTGGCTGACCGGGTCCCGCCTGCTCGTGCTCGCCGTGGCACGCGAGGAGGGACCGGCACCCGACGGGCCGCCGTGGCCGTTGACCGCCTCCGAGATCGAGGCGTTCCAGACGGGCGGTCTCTCGCCGGTGGAGATTCGTCGCGACGAATTCCGCTGGACCGCCGAGTTCGTGCGTGAAGTGGCCATGAACTGACCACTTATGACGAACTTCCGCCGCTTAGCGTGAATCATGCTCGTTCGCCGGATGATGGCCCGCCTGCTCGACTGGCTGCTGGTGCTGGTAGTGGCGTGGCCGTTGGTCCACGAGCCGGTGCTCGTGGTGCTCTGCGCGGTCGTGTACGACGCACTGCTGCTGCGCCTCAACACCATCGGCAAGGTCCTGACGGGACTGCGGGTCGTGGGCCCGGCGTCGGGCCTCGACCACCGGCGCGCACTGGCCCGCACGCTCGTCACCACCGCGCTCCCCGGCGCGGGCGCGGTGCTCGTGCTGACCGGCCTCGGCTGGCAGGAACCGGCGCTCATGGCGAACCTCGGCTGGCAGCAGCCGTGGGTCGTCATCGGCGAACACCTCGCGGTGGGGTCGCCGGGCTGGCTCGCGTCGCTGCTGCTGGTGGGCGGTCTGGTGATGCTCGTCCTGTCCGCGGTGGAGTCGCTGGACCTGCGCGGCACGCGGACGTGGCACGACCGCAAGGCCGGCACGGCCGTGGTGCGGCTCAAAGCCGGCGCCCGATGAACTCCAGCGCGTCCGGCAGCACACGGCGCCAATAGCCGTCGTCGTGCTCGCCGTGCTCGAACGCCCCCACGGCACCGACCGCCCGCGCCAGGTCCTGAGCCGGACCGTGGAACGGGTCCTCCCGGCCGCACCAGACGCCGACCGGTGAGGTGATGCTCGCGGTGTGCCGCAACGGCTCGTGCCGCTCCCACACCTCGCGCGACGCGAACCCGTTGATCCGCTCGACGTCGGGAACAGCGCCGAGCTGATCGCCACGGCGCCTTCAGCGGTTGCCGGGAGGTGATGTCCAGCACCCGGTTCGTCCGCACCTTGCATCGAACCGCCAGGTGCGGACGAGCGGTTTCACCGCCACCGGACCCAACGCGTTCTCAGACCGGCTGACGCACTTCGTCAGCAGACTTCACCCGTCTCTGAAGCCCGGCCATGCCGACCACCGTACGCACAATGTGCGCCGATCATGACAAGCGTGGACACTCTGACACTGCCAGACCTGCGGCAGCGGACCCAGGATTCTCCGATGGAACCGACCGCGTTCGCCGTGTTTCAGCAGCGTAACAGGGGG
>JASLAV010001250.1 GCA_030146905.1 Lentzea sp.
CGCCTCGTTCTGCGGTGTGGCGGGACTGAAGCCGACCACGGGGCGGTTCCCCGCCGACCACCGCCTCCTCGGCGCCGACGACCCCGGACCCGCCTCGCAGATGCTGGTCACCGACGGCCCCCTGGCCCGCACCGTCGCCGATCTGCGCCTGGCCTTCGAGGTGCTGGCCGGGACCGACCCGCGCGACCCGAGGGCCGTACCGGTTCCCCTGTACGGCGAGCCGCTGCCGTGGCCGGTCAAGGTCGCGGTCGTGACCGATCCCGGAGGTCGTGGCGTCCACCCCGCGGTCGGCGCGGCCGTCGCGGCGGCGGCGGACGCCTTGCGCGACGCGGGGTACGACGTGCGGGAGGTGGCGGACGTCCCGAGGCTGGACGAGGCGCTCGAGGCCTACGGCCGGATCACCCTGACCGAGTTCGCGCCGACCTGGCCCGCGGTGCGGACGCTGCTCGGCGAGGGCGAGGACCGCTACATCCAGATGGCCATGGACAAGACCCCGCCCGCGAACGCCGCGGAGCTCGTGAGGCTGATGGGGACCTGGCTCGGCATCCGCCGCTCCTGGGCGGAGTTCCTCGACGAGCACCCGCTGCTGCTCGGGCCGGTGTTCACCGAGCCGCCCGTCGAGCCGGGCCTGGAGTCCCGCGACGAAGCGGGACGCGAGCGGGTCGCCGAGGCCATGCGCCTGTGCGCGGTGACCAGCTTCGCCGGCGTTCCCGCCGTCGCCGTGCCGACCGGGGTCACCGACGGGCTGCCGTCCGGCGTGCAGATCATCGGGCGCGCGTTCCGGGAGGACCTCTGCCTGGCCGCCGCCGAGGCCGTCGAGGACCGCCTCGGCGTGGTCACGCCGGTCGCCCCCCGCCAGGTTGGCGCGTTTTTTCAAGAACACCGGACCGCACGGCCATAACGTCGACCCATGAAGCTCAGCGTTCTGCTCGACCGAGCCCGCGACCACGCGTTGCCCGTCATCGCGAACATCGGCGACGACGACCTCACCAAGCCCACCCCGTGCGCCGACTACGACGTCCGCGCCCTGCTCGACCACCTGCTGCACGTCGTCGTCGAGTTCCAGAAGCTCGCCGCCAAGCAGGACGCCGACTTCAGCCACACCCCGGCCTACCCGGACTGGCGCGACCGGTACCCGGCCGAGTCCGCGAAGCTCGTCGAGGCGTGGGCACAGCCCGGTGCCGACGAGGGCATCGCCGGGAACATGAACATGCCCGCGCGGACCGTCGGCGGCCTGGCGCTGCTCGACCTCACCGTCCACGCCTGCGACCTCGCGAAGGCGACCGGCCAGCACTTCGAACCCGACTCCGAGGTGCTCGCCGAGGTCGCGAACCTCGTCACGCAGATGGGACCGATGGCCGTCGAGTGGAAGGTCTTCGAGGCACCCGTCGAGCCACCGGCGGACGCGTCGCCGTTCGAACGGCTGCTGGCCGCCACCGGCCGCGACCCGCGCTGGAGTGCTTGACTGGAACCCATGTTGACCATCGGAATGCTCGGCGGGATGAGCTGGGAGAGCAGCGCGGAGTACTACAGGCTCGCGAACGTGCTGGTGCGCGAACGCGTCGGCGGCCTGCACTCGGCCAAGGTCGTGCTGCACTCCGTTGACTTCGCCGAGATCGAGCGCATGCAGGTCGAGGGCCGGTGGGACGACGCGGGCAAGGTGCTCGCCGACGCGGCCGCCGGCGTCCAGGCCGCCGGCGCCGACTTCCTGCTGATCTGCACCAACACCATGCACAAGGTCTACGACCAGGTGCAGGCCGCCGTCGACATCCCGGTGGTCCACCTCGGTGACACGACCGCCGCGGCGATCACGGCGGCGGGACTCACCACCGTCGGGCTGCTCGGCACCGGCTTCACGATGGACCAGCCGTTCTACCGCGAACGCCTGGAGTCCCACGGGCTGACGGTGCTGCTGCCGTCGCCGCAGGACCGCGCGACCGTGCACCGGATCATCTACGAGGAGCTGTGCCTCGGCGTCGTGCGCGACGAGTCCCGCCGCGCCTACCAGGACGTGATCTCGCGCTTCGAGGGCGCGCAGGGCGTCATCCTCGGCTGCACCGAGATCGAGCTGCTGATCAGCCAGGCCGACGTGCCGCTCCCGGTGTTCCCGACCACCCGCCTGCACGTCGAGGCGGCCGTCGAACGGGCGATCCAGGCAGTTCTGTGAACAGGTGATGCGATCCGGGCACGCAACGCGGCCACTCCGGGAAGTGTCCTAGTCACCGAGGGCTATTCCTCACCTCGGTGAACCAGGGGAGCTCCAGTTGAAACGATCGCATCTCGCCATGGGACTGACGGCTGTCGTGGTTGCCGCCACGGCAGCCGTTCCCGTCTCAGCGGCACCGCCACAACACCACGTACGAGCCGACGGGCTGACCACCAAGGTCACGCTGATCACCGGTGACGAGGTCGTCGTCACCGGCGGCGCGGTCAAGGCCAAGGGCGGCCAGGGCAGGGAGAACGTCGGGTTCCGCACGTTCAAGGACCCGCGCGGCGACCTGCACGTCGTCCCGCTCGACGCCCAGCCGGGGCTGAACTCCGGCGT
>JASLAV010001267.1 GCA_030146905.1 Lentzea sp.
GACCTGGCGTCGAGCTTCATCACGCGGCCGTCGGTGCTGTTCCTGGACGAACCGACGACCGGCCTGGACCCGCGCAACCGCGGCGAGGTGTGGCGCGAGGTGAAGCGGGTCGTCGCCGAGGGGACGACGGTGCTGCTCACCACGCAGTACCTCGACGAGGCCGACCAGCTCGCCGACCAGATCGTCGTGATGGACACCGGTCGCGTGGCGGCGCAGGGCACGCCGGAGGGGCTCAAGTCCACGCTCGGCGGCGACCGGATCGAGGTGGTGGTCCGCACGGCGGAGGAGCTGCCGGTCGTCCGCGACGTGCTCGGGCAGGACGCCGAGGTGGACCCCGACGCGTTCAGGGTCAGCGCGGTGGTGACGGACAGGGTGGCGGCGCTGACGCGCGTGACGTCGGCGCTGGCGGCCAAGGGCGTGGAGGCGGAGGACATCGCGTTGCGGCGGCCCACGCTGGACGAGGTCTTCCTGACGATCACCGGGCACAAGACGGCCGGCACTTCCGGGGTGAGGGCATGAGGTACGCGGTCATCGACTCGTGGGTGGTCGCCAAGCGGGACCTGATCCACTGGGTGCGCGAACCGGTCAGGGTGTTCGCGAACCTCGCCTACCCGATCGTCTCGGTGCTGATCTTCGGGCTGGTCTTCGGCAGCGCCATGAACGTGTTCGGCGGCGGCGACTACATCGAGTTCCTGCTGCCGGGCATGTTCGGCCAGACCATCGCGTTCGGCGTCGCCGCCACGATGATGATGGTGTCGATGGACGCCGACCGCGGTGTGACGGACCGGTTCCGCGCCTCACCGATGTCGCAGACCGGTGTGGTGGCCGGGCGCAGCATCGCGGACCTGGTGAACTCGTCGCTGGAACTGCTGGTGCTCGCGCTGTGCGGACTGGCGATGGGCTGGGCGTTCCACGACGGGCTGCTCAACGCCCTGGTCGCGTTCGCGTTGTTCCTGTGGCTGCGGTTCTCGCTCGTGTGGATCGGCATCTACCTCGGCCTGCTGGTGAAGCCGGAGGCCGCGTCCGCGTCGTGGATGTTCCTGTTCCCGCTGACGATGTTCGCGAACACGTTCGTCTCGCCGGAGCTCATGCCTGGCTGGCTGCGCGTGGTGGCCGAGTGGAACCCGCTGTCGGCCACGGTGGCGGCGGCGCGGGAGCTGTTCGGCAACCCCGGCGTCGGCGGTGACTCGTGGGCAGCGCAGAACTCGCTGCTATTGGCGGTCCTGTGGCCCGCGGTGTTCGTCGCGATCTTCTGGCCGCTGTCGGTGCTGAAGTACCGCAACCTCAGCCGCTAGGAAGTCGTTCCGGAACTGGTCGGCGAGCCAGCCCGCGAGGAGCCGCCGCCAGTTCCGGACCCTGGCCAGCAGCTCTGGCCTGAGCGTCCGGTCCTGCTCCCACTCCCGCCAGTCCTCGCTCGCGAGCCAGGCGATGCAGCCCGCGATGCGGTGCACGCGCAGCAGGTCCAGGTCCGGCACGTACCCGTAGCCGTCCCAGAACGCTTGCGGCAGCTCGGTTCCGTGCAGGTAGAGGTGTTCCTCGAACGCGGCGAGCTCGTCGAGCGGGTTGCCCTGGCCGGGGTTGTCCCAGTCGATGAGCGTCGCCTCGCCGTCACCGACGATGATGTTGTAGAGGTTGACGTCGTTGTGCAGCAGGCCGATCCGGTGGATCTTGCGGAACGCGCAGCCGATGCTCCGCCAGACTTCGGCGGACACCGGCAGCGCGTCCGCGAGGGTCCTGCCCTCGACGTACTCGACCAGCACGTCACCGCGGCCGTTGTGGGCGAGGACCTCCGGTGCGCCCGGCACCACGAACTTCGGGAGGTCCCGCGCCACCTTCGGCCGCCGCAGCACGGCTTTGCGCCCGTCGGCGAGGGTCACCAGGTGCAGCACGTTGGTGAGCCCGTCGCCGTCGAGCGGCTCAACGCTCCTGGCGTTCTCCAGTTGCCGGAACAATCGCACTCCACAGGTCGCACTGGTCGTCGGTCCGCCCCACCGGCTCGCCGGCGAACACCTCGACCTCGTTCTTCGACCAGCCGGGGTGTCCGGTCGCCGCGAACCGGGTCCACGCCCCGGTCATCCGGTCCGCCAGCCGCCGCTGCGCCGCGGTCAGCGTGACGTCGCCGTAGTCCATCGTGAACGGCAGCTCCGACGCATGGTAGGCGCCGTACGGGAAGGGCGGCAGCCCTGGGAAGATCATCGGCGGGTCCGGCTCCGCGAACTCGTACCCCCACGCCCGCGTCTGCCGCCGGAGTTCACCGGTCGTGCACGTGCTGGTCATGTCGGTCAGCGCGGCGGAGAGCGGAACCCGCTCGTCGCCACCTCGTGGTGGGTAAGCGGCGAGGATGCGCTGTGCGGCAGCGGCGCCGAAGCCCTCGGTCAGCGCCTGTTCGTACGCGGCCGCGTCCAGCCGGGGGTAGTACATCGCCACGAACACCGTCAGCTCGTCGCGGGTCGTGCCCGCCAGCACGGGGATCCGGTGGAAACGGCCCTCGCGCAGAGCGGTGATCGGGTTCTCCGGCAGGGCTTCCGTGCCGTGCGCGGGCGACGAGAACAACGGCGTGAGCTTCTTGACCTCGCCGACCCCGAGCCCGCGCAGGCACGCGATGTCCGTGCAGCCGTGCGGTGCCGTCGCACCGGCCTGTTCGACGTCCTCCCGCTCCGCCCAGGTGTGCTGGACCTGGCCCTCCCCCGCCGGGAGCGCGAGCTGGCACGGTCCACTCTGGATGATCGCGCGGTGGAAGAGTCCCCGCGTCAGGGGTGAGGTCAGCTGCGCGCACGTCGACAGGCCACCGGCCGACGCACCGAACAGCGTGATGTTGTCCGGGTTCCCGCCGAACCGCCGGATGTTGCGCTGGACCCACCGGAGCGCGGCCTGCTGGTCCGCGAGCCCGAACGCGCCGGAGCCCTCGAGGCCCGGGAACCCGAAGAAGCCGAACGCGCCGAGGCGGTAGTTGACGGTGACGACGACGGAACCGTTGCGCACCAACCGTTCCGCGCCGTAGTCGGAGCCGGCGCCGCTGGTGAAGCTGCCGCCGTGGAGCCAGACCATGACGGGCCGGTTCACGGCGTCGATCGGCGTGGAGACGTTGAGGTACAGGCAGTCCTCGCTGTCACTGGCGGGGCTGCCGAGCCCTTCGTCCTGGGCGCAGCGCGGCCCAGGTCCGGTCGCGGGACGGACTCCGCGCCACGGCCGTGCCGGCTGCGGGTCGCGCCACCGGTTGCCGCCGGTGGGCGGTGCGGCGAAGGGGATGCCCTGGAAGGCGCGCTGGCCGTTGGTGGTGGTTCCCGACACGAATCCGGTGTCGGTGCGGACGGTGGTTCCCGCGGCGTGCGCGGCGGGAACAGCGGTTGCGGCGATGAGAACGGCCGCTGTCAAGGTCGTTGTGGTTGAACGCATGTCGACGATCAACCTAACGGCACGCGCAAGCGCTTTACACCGCGGCCTTCTTCCTGGACAGCAACCGAGCGGCCACCGCAGCCGGCAGGTACATCAGCACCCCGTACACCGCGGGCGGGACCGCCATCGTCTCGTCGTTCAGCACCGTCAGCGCCAGCGTGATGGCGATGGTGGCGTTGTGGATGCCGATCTCCATGGCGCTGGCGATCGCCTGACCGCGCTCGACGTGGAACGCCTTCGGCACGAAGTAGCCGATCAGCAGGCTGAAGACGCTGAGCAGCAACGCCACCGGGCCGAGCGTCGCGATGTTGTCGATCAGCTGCTGGTAGGCCTGCGCGATCGCGGCGATGATCACCAGCACCAGCACCACGACCGACGCGATCCGCACCGGGTCGTTCATCCGCACGGCCCAGGCCTCGAACCTGCGGCGCACCAGCATGCCGATCGCCACCGGCACGAGCACGATCGCGAACACCTGCACGAACTTCGCGGGCTGCAGCCCGACGTCGGCGTTGTCGGCCATGAAGTGCGCCATGCTCAGCCCCACCACGATCGGCAGCGTGAACACGGCGAGCACCGAGTTGATCGCCGTGAGCGTGATGTTGAGCGCGACGTC
>JASLAV010001274.1 GCA_030146905.1 Lentzea sp.
GGACCGGTGGTGACGACACCCGTCCCGGCGACGAACGCGGCCACGACAGCGATCAGCACGCGCCTTCGGAACGAGCGGACGGCACGCGGCAGGGGGAAACGCATCGATCGGCTCCTCGCATCATTGAGAGGATCCGAATAGTGAGCGCTAACACTATGTGGCAACGCTGCTGTTTCTGACAATACTGCCTGCCGACGCGATCGCTGGATTAGCGATAACAACGAGGTCGCGGCGACCTCGTCGAATTCTCGTCGAACGTCATTCGACGACGATGCCGTGCACGTGCCAGTACGAGCCGTTCACGGCCAGGCCGCGGTTGGCGGGATCTTCGGCCTGCGCCGAGAAGTTCAGCACCGGCTTCTCGTCCTGGTAGGCCGTCAGCTTCTTGCGCGCGCCGGCCGTGCCGTTGTTGGTGGGCGGGATCGTCACCGTCTGCGAGAAGCTGTACGTGCCGCCGCGCAGGAAGATCGTGCCGCCCGCGGCGACGCGGGGGAGTGCCGACGTCAGCGTGGTCGGGTCGGAGATCGTGCCGGACGCGCCGTCACGACCGGTCGGCGACACGTACAACGCGTTCACGGGCGGCGTGCTGGTCGTCGTGGTTGTGGTCGTCGTGGTGGTCGTGGTCGTACTGGTCGGGCCGCCGCCGGCCGTCGTGAGCGTCCACTGCTTGGTGGCGGCGCCGTCGCACGAGTTGGTCTGCACCAGCGCACCCGGCGTGGTCGCGTTGTCCTTGACGTTCAGGCACTTGCCGCCGTTGGCGTTGACCAGGCGGTGATCGCTGCCGTTGGCGCTCAACGCCCAGACCTGGCTCGCCGCACCGGTGCACGCCTCCAGCTGGACCGGCTTGCCCGCACTGGTCGACGCGTCGCGGACACCGACGCACAGGCCTCCCGCGGTGATCCGCACCCCGCCGCTGACCTCGGTCAGCACCCACTCCTGGCCGGCGCACGCCTGTTGCCGCAGCTGCGTTCCGCTCGACGGGCTGGTTCCCGCGTCGAGGCACTGGCCGCTGCCGGCGTTCTTCAGCACGTAGGCGCCCGCCGCGTTGGCGTTCGCGGCTGTACCGGGCAACGCGGCGAGCACGGTGACCAGCGCGACGACGGCGCCACCCGACACCAGGCCTGCGCGAACGCGGCGTTGCCGCGCCGGGCGCGGGGGCCGTTCCGAAATGCCCATGAGGACTCCACTTCTCAACGCTGAGAAAAAGGGGGTTTCCGATCGGATGCGCGGCGGCTTTCTCGCCGGATGCTAGGAGCGCTCTCCGTGCGAGGTCAACGTCGGAATTGCGTGCGTGTGGCCGATGTTCGCAGTCGAATGAATCGAACGCCCAGGTGAATGCCGGTCGAATTGATCAACGGATGAGAACGGGAAATATCCGCCGGTCACACTCGTGAACAGAATCGGCTATTTCTCGGTTCATCATCGTGAACCTCGTGGCCATTAGATGCAGAAGTCCGAGTCGGGAGGACGCAAGGAGAAACACCGACATGACCACGGACACCTCACCTCGTGCGGCCTTCAGCGGCCAGGGCACGACGGGACGGCCGGTGGCCATCAGACTGCTCTCCGCTGGCCGGGATCTCGCGGTCCACGACATCGACCCCGCGGCGATGCGGCCGCTGCTCGACGCTGGGGCACGCGGCGAGTCCTCGTCTCAGGACGCGGCCCGCGCCTCGTTAGTCATCACCATGCTGCCGAACGGCCAGCACGTCCTGGACGTCACCACCGGCCAAGACGGAGTGCTGGCCGCGGCCTCGCACGGGTTCCAGGGTGAAGCTGGCCGACCAGGTCATGGCGGCGACCTCGATGGTGGCCGTGGGGGAGAGCTTCCGGCTCTGCCATGCCCTCGGGGTCGACCCGCGGTTGCTCTACGACGTGAGCACGGCCGCGAGCGTCGGGCTCGACCTGCCGCTGGCGTGCGCGGTGCACGACCTGTACGCACAACCACTGGCGCTGAGGAACGGGCGGGGCACGGGCGGGACCGGTGGCATGGAGGTGCACCGCATGCCGGAGCCGCCGTGCTGCGCGGTCAACGCCATCACCCGTGCCCTCCGCCCGCTCCAGCGCTCCGCGGTCAGCCGGCGATCCTGCCGAAGAGGTGCGCGGCGGGAGCGTCCGGGTCCTCGCCGTAGAAGAACTCCGCGAGCGCGTGGTGGAACTCGGCGCGGTCCAGACCGCCGGAACCGTCCACGTCCAGCGCGGTGAAGACAGCGGCGCAGTCCTGAGCGGACACGTTGCCCGCCAGGCCGAAGATCTCCCCGAACTCCGCCTGGTCGACCCTGTCGTCGCCGTCGAGGTCGATCAGGTCGAAGTAGCAGTCGGCCACCGGCCCGACCTGCTGCGGGTACAGGGAGGGATCGGCCAGCGCCTGCCGGAAGCCCTCGGTCATCTCCGGCAGGTCGACCTTCCCGTCACCGTCGGTGTCCATCGGCGCGATCACGTTGGCCCAGAACGCGTCCAGGCCCTCGGTCAGCCGGCGGGCGGTCGCGGCCTCCGGTGCCGCACCCCGTGCCGCGATGTAGCGCTCGCCCATCAACCGGACGTCCTGGCGGGTGATCACCCCGTCGCCGTCGACGTCCGCGCCCTTGAACCACTGGCGGTACTTGAGATCCCGAACTGCAGTCATGACGGCGCAAAGTAGTTCAGCCACCGCGGGTTTCCCAGGCGACGCGACCGCCGGGAGCGCGGATCATTCGTTCGGGTGGTGCTCGCCGGCGAGGCCCGGTGGTGCGAAGGCGAGCACATCGGGAAGGGGGTCGTCGTAGCGTTCGACGTCGACCAGCGCGCTGTGGGCGCTCGGTCCCTGGGACAGGCGAGAGCACGGCCGGTCCGCGGTGAGGACGTTCGGGTTGCCGTGGCGGTCCAAGGTTCCGCTCTGACCCGGCTGGACCGGGTCCCACCACGCTCCCGTGGACAGCTGCACGACGCCCGGCATGACGGCGTCCGACAGGATCGCGCCCGCGAGACAGCTGCCCCGGTCGTTGAAGACGCGCACGACCATGCCGCTCTCGATGCCGCGCGCCGCGGCGTCCGACGGGTTGATCGTCATCGGCTCACGGCCGCGGATCTTCGAGCCGAGGCTGTTGTCCCCGTTGTCGTACTGGCTGTGCAGGCGTGAGGCGGGCTGGTTCGAGATCAGGTGCAACGGGAACCGGTCCGACAGGCCGGAACGGAGCCACTCCGCCGGTTCGAACCACTTCGGGTGCCCGGCGCAGTCGTCGTAGCCGAACGAGTCGATCTCCTCGGAGAAGATCTCGATCCGTCCCGACGGCGTCGACAGGGGAAAACGCTCCGGGTCGGAGCGGAGGTCGTCGAAACTGCCGGGAAACGGTCCGGCCGGCGGCGGCAGCTCGGCGTTGGAGCTCCGCCAGAAGTCGTCGAAGTTCGGCAGGGCGGCGGAGTCGCCGAGCCCGGCCCTCGTCTGCTCGTAGAGGTGCCGGACCCATTCGATCTCCGAGCGCGACTGGGTGAACCCCCGCTCGAACCCGAGCCGGGAGGCGAGGGCCGCGAAGATCTGGTGATCGGTGCGCGACTCGCCCGCCGGCTCGCGGACCTTCGGCATCGCGACGATGTGGGGGACGGAGAACCCGGCGGCGAAGTCGTCGCGCTCCAGGCTGGTGGCGACGGGCAGGACGATGTCCGCGAACTTGGCCGTCGTGTTCCACCAGGCCTCGTGGACCACCACCGTGTCAGGGGCCTGCCAGGCGC
>JASLAV010000107.1 GCA_030146905.1 Lentzea sp.
CTCCCTTCTGGGTCAGAAGCAAAAGCGGTTCGTCATTACGAAGTGACGACGACCGGGACACAAGGGTTGCATCACCGGCGTGTCAGTTGCGCCCGCGATACTACGGATGTAGCCGACTTCTGACGACCACTCCGGGTGATACAGCTGCGATCTGTACGCAATTTCGTGCAGTGCGGCTGCCCTGAACGGGTGAGCCAGCTCACTCAGTAGTAACCGAGAACACGTGATTCGGCGATCGCGCGCCTGCCAGAGGCAGCTCCTGCGAGGCGAACCCGTCCGTCCGCACGGTACGCCACGGCGTTGCGACCTGACTGCTTGGCCGTGTACAGGAGGCTGTCGGCCCGCAGCAGCTGCTGCTCGGCGCTGACCGCCGGGCGCTCCGGCGCCTCGTCCGCGGGAGGCTCGTACGCGAGGCCCGCGCTGACGGTCACCCGCAGGCTCGGGGCGATCTCCTCCCAAGCGTGACGCTCGACACGTTCCCTGGCCGCCTCCGCGACCTCCACCGCCGTGGCGGCGTCGACCCTGGGCAGCACGAGCACGAACTCCTCGCCGCCGTAGCGGGCGCAGAAGGCGTCTTCCGGCAGTCCCTGCTGCAGCAGCTCGACGACGCGTTGCAGCACGCGGTCGCCGAGCAGGTGGCCGAAGTTGTCGTTGACCTGCTTGAACCAGTCGAGGTCGATCAGCGCGATGGCGAGTCCGTGCCTGCACGCGCCGTGCTCGGCCAGCAGGTCGATCAGCCGCTGGTCGAGGTAGCGGCGGTTGTAGGAGTCGGTGAGGCTGTCGCGCAGGCTCTGCTCGCGTGCCTCGGCGTGCTCCCGGCGCAGCCTGTCGACCTCGCGCCTGAGCTGCTCCGGCACGTGCGGCTGCTCGATCTGGTCGGCCTGGACGAGGTCGAGGGCGGAGCGGAGGTGCTCGTACGCCTGGCGCCACTGGCCGCGGGAGGCGAGCAACGTCGCGATGGACTCGTGCAGGCCGACGAGCCCAGGACCCTGCCTGTCGGCACCTCTGCCTGTCGGCTGGGTCTGCCCGATCTCGGGTCGCAGCGCGGTCATCGCGGTCACCTCCTTACTTGGCAGGTGTCGTCCCCCGGGAGGCGGCGCTTGAGCTACAAGGACACGAGCGGGTGGGATTTCCCCCGTCCGGTTGACCGTCGCCTGCTCCGATCCAGTGAGCTTGGAAGATCGACAACCCGCTCAGCCACCAAGGCAGGGTGCGAACCCGTACACCTGTTCGTCCAACAGCACGACGTGCAGGGACCCGATCTGACTTCCGATCACCGCACCCTCCTGCCTCAACGTGATCGTGACTGCCACGACGTAGACGTCACCGCGCGGGTGCGCCTTGTCACCAGGGGGTGCCCAGTCGGCGTCGGTGCGAAGCGTCGACCACGTCGGTTCGACCTTGATGGTGGCGCCGCGCAGGTCGCAGACCTTCTGCCGGAAGTCGGGGTGCTGGGTGTCCTTCAGCAGCTTCTGCTGCTGCGACACGCCCTCGTCGCCCGCCTTGTTGAGGCGCTCGTAGAACTCCTTGAACCTCGCCCTGTCACCGTCGCTGAGCTGCGCCGGCCGGGCCGTGCCCGCGACGGGACCCGCACAGCCCGCGAGGAGCACGAGCGAGACGAGGAAGACCGCGATGCGTTCAGCCACCGGAGTGCATCACGTCCGCGCCGGCGGGAACCGTCGCGTCCTCGGGGTCGTCGAGCCACCCCTCCGGCAGCACGACCTTCGCCGAGGACCCCTGCCGGCCGCGCGGCCCTTCGGCGTTCGCGGGGAACGGCACGCCGGGGTCGAGCTGCCCGATGAGGTCGTCCAGCTCCTGCAGGCTCGACACCATCGCGAACGCCCGCCGGGTGTCGCCACCGACCGGGAAGCCGTGCCAGTACCAGGCCATGTGCTTGCGGAGGTCCCTCAGACCCTTCTCCTCGCCGTAGTGGGCGGCGAGCAGCGTGGCGTGCGTGCGCAGGACGTCCGCGACCTCGCCCAGGCTCGGGCCCTCCGGGACCGGTTCGCCCCTGAACGCCGCCTGCAGGTCGCGGAACAGCCAGGGCCTGCCGAGGCAGCCCCGCCCGACGACGACGCCGTCGCACCCGGTCGCGGCCACCATGTCGAGCGCGTCCTGGGCGCTGAAGATGTCGCCGTTGCCGAGCACCGGAATGCCCGTCACGGCCTCCTTGAGCCGGGCGATGGCCGTCCAGTCCGCCTTGCCGGAGTACCGCTGCGAAGCCGTGCGCGCGTGCAGCGCCACGGCCTGGGCACCCTCGTCCTGCGCGATACGTCCCGCGTCGAGGTACGTCAGGTGCTCGTCGTCGATGCCGATGCGGAACTTCACGGTGACCGGCATGTCGCCGGCGTTGCGCACCGCGGCCCGCACGATCTGCCGGAACAGCTCCCGCTTGTACGGCAACGCGGCCCCGCCGCCCTTGCGCGTCACCTTGGGGACGGGGCAGCCGAAGTTCATGTCCATGTGGTCGGCGAGGTTCTCGTCCACGATCATCTTGGTCGCTTCGCCGACGTTCTTCGGGTCGACGCCGTAGAGCTGCATCGACCGCGGGTGCTCGTCCTCGTCGAACGTGATCATGTGCATGGTCATCGCGTCGCGCTCGACGAGTGCGCGCGCGGTGATCATCTCGCAGACGTAGAGCCCGGCCCCGTACCGACGGCACAGCTGCCGGAACGCCACGTTGGTGATGCCCGCCATGGGCGCCAGCACGACGGGCGGATCGACCGCGAACGGCCCGATCTTGAGGGTGGGGGCAACGGACACGCCTCCCAGGTTACGGCACTGACCTGCCGTGATCTTCACAGCGCGGTGCGATCAGCTTCGCGATCAAGGCTTCACGAGTTGGTTGACTCGTTGGAAGGACAAGCCGAGAACTTCGCCTGCTTCGCGCTGTGAGAGGCCCTCTGAGAGCAAAGCGCGGATAGCGGCGCGCTTCTCCTTCGCTGCTTCCGACTTCTTGCGCTCGGCCTCTTCGCGCAGCACCTCGGCTCGGGCCAGGTGGTCCTTCACCTCGCCGGGCAGGTCCACGTCGAGGTGGAGGTCGTAGTCCTCACCGGTCAGGCCTTCCATGACCTCGATGAGGTCAGAGGCCATCGCCGGCACGTCCTTGTAGCGGAGTGCCTGGGTCGACCGGCCGAGTTCCGGGATGCGGATGAGCCAGAACTTGCCGTCGCGGGTGACTTCGGCGTAGTAGGTCCTCACTTGCGCCACCATCCCTTCCCGAGCACGTCCTGGCACTCTTTGAAGATCTCCACAGCAAGGACTTCGCCCAGCTCATTGTGGCGCGGGATGGGGATCATCGCATCGTTGAGCATGTACACCGAGTGGTTCGCACCCTCGCGTGTGATCATCCACGTGACGCCCTGGCGTTTGGCCTCCGCGGCGATCCTCTTGACCAAATCGCGTCGCTTCACAAGGTACGTCTAGTCTGACCTAGACGCAAGCGTCAAGGCTGCACTAGACAGTCCACCTGATCGAGTGTCGCCGTCGTGACGACGTCCACGTCCTCGGCCGCGATGTCGCCCGGCACAACCTCGTTCCCACGCCTGCCAGCGCGTCACCAGGCACGTTGGGAGTTCGGGATCTTCGCTGAACGCCAACACCCCTGGTGCCCCGATCGGGTGTCGGAGGCTTCTGCCAACATGCCCTCAGGAGGTGGCCTACGCGTGGGGGCGGTTGAACTGATCAGGACCGGGTTCGAGCGGTTCTTCGTCGACGGGCCGGTCGGCAAGCCGACCGGCGGCGGCGAACAGCAGGTCGTCACGGTGCAACAGGTCGGTGAGCTGGCCCTGCCGACCGGGAGGCTCGTCGCCGCCGACCCGTTCGTGCTGTGGCCGGAGGACGCGGAGGCGTTCACCGAGGAGGTTCCGCCGGGCTCGTACCCGGTGTCGGTCTCGCTGGTGTCGTGGATCGACGGCGACGGGTTCCCCGACGTGCGGCAGGGCTACCGCGTCGCCGCGGCCAAGCTGACCGTGCGGGACGAGCCCGCCTACTCGTGGCGGCCGGCTTTGGTGCCGGGCGAGCACGTGCCGATGCTGCCGGTGATGCCGGAGTTCGGCTACGAGGTGAAGTCGAGCACCGGCGCGTTCTTCGACCTCTCCGCCGCCGGCGCGCTGGACCGCCTGGCCAGTGACGACGAGGTGGGCAACTGCGACCTCATCGACGCGCTCAGCGCTGTGGGCGGCGGTCGCGGCCCAGCCAACGTCACCGACCCGCGGTCGGGCCTGAACGTCGTGGCGTTCTCGACGGGATGGGGCGACGGCGTGTACCCGACCTGGGTCGGCCGCAACACCGCCGGCGACCCCGTCGCGTTCGTCACCGACTTCTTCGTGATCAACCGTTAGTGGGGTTTCCGCACCTGAGGGGCGTTTCAAGCATTCGCCGCCGGGTACGCGACCGACGTGAGCGAAGCCGAGGAATCCGACCAACGCAGACTCGCCCGCAACCTCAGCGAGCTGCTGCAGGAGCTGCGAGTGGCCCAGGCGGGCGTGCAGATCCTGTTCGGGTTCCTGCTCTCCATCGCCTTCACCGAGAAGTACGCCACCACGAGCGACTACGTGCGCGTCACCCACCTCGTGACGGTCATGTGCGCCGCGGTGGCCGTCGCCTTCCTCACCGCTCCCGCCGCCTGGCACCGGGTCCTCTTCCGGCAGGGCCGCCGTGAGGACGTGGTCCGCTCCGGCAGCACGTTCACGCTGGTCGGACTCGCCTTCCTCGCCCTCTCGATGACCGGCACCGTGCTCCTGCTGGCGGAGATCATCATCGGGAGCTGGCCGTCCGTCGTGGTCGGTGTCGTGGCCTTCGTCCTGTTCGCGGGCGTCTGGTTCGTCTGGCCGTCCGCGTCATCCCAGCGTGCTCAGGACCGCGAGCGCTCCTAGCCCCACGGCCACGGGCACCGCCGTCAGCACGTTCCGCCTGGTGGGCCTCGGCTGCTGCCTGAGCACCTGGATCCCCAACGGCACCAGCGCGACGCACAACCCCGCGGTCCCGATGATCGACAGGACGTCGGTCCCCTTCAGCACCCCGAGCGGCAACAACCCCATGGCCGCCAGCGCCACCGCGCGGACCCTCCCTAGCTCCCCGCTCAGCCACGCCGCGATCGCCAGGACGAACCAGCCGGACATGACCGTGAACGACAGGAAGCTGAACAGGTGCAACTCGCCGTACCCGCCGGCGACCAGCTCCGTCGCCCCCTCCACCCCCAGGCGCTCGGTCGCCGTGAACGCCGCCTGGTCCACCCCGGCGTGGAACGTCCGCTCGAACAGGCCGATCGTGACCAGCACCCCGGCCCAAGCCGCCCACCCCGGCCGCTTCTCGCCGATCCGCTGCACGAGGTGCGCCACCGCGGCCCACATCACGACGTTCCCCGCCAGGAACGCCGTGTAGGCGGCCTTCACCAGCGCCGGGTGCTCGGCCACCGCCCGCAGCTGGTCGGGGAAGAAGAAGTGGAACGGTGACCGCAACAACGTGCCCGCCAGCAACAGCACAGGCCCGGCCACCAGAGCCGCGCCACCAACCCACCCGTTCGGAAACCTCATGACCGGCAACGCTGCCAGCGGAAGTTCACCGCGGGATCGGCCCGAAGTCCGAACCCCTGCCTCGGCCCACGGTCCGAGACGCCGTCGTTGACCTGCGGATTCACGCCGCGTGAACCGGATCCCGGATTCTCCCGGCGCGGGTTGTCGATCCGCGCGTCCGCCGTTCGACGGATCAGTAGACGGACGAGGACCCGATCCGCCGAAGGCGGAATTGGGGTGAGACGGGCGCGGCGATGAGGAACACTCGGGGAGACCGATGAGTTCCACCAGACCTGCCGGTCTCCACTGGTGTCACAACGACGTCGACGCCGGCGGCCTCAGCCGCGCCACGACTGTGCCAGCAACCTAGTGAGGGCCCCACATGCCTGC
>JASLAV010000109.1 GCA_030146905.1 Lentzea sp.
CATCGATCTGCACACCCATTCGTCCGAGTCCGACGGCACCGACAGCCCCTCAGACCTGATGAGAGCGGCGGCGCTAGCCGGACTCGACGCGGTGGCCATCACCGACCACGACACCGCCGCCGGATGGGCGGAGGCCGTCGCGGCGCTCCCGCCCGGCCTGCGGCTGGTGCGCGGCGCCGAGCTGTCGTGCTCCTCGGCTGACGGCTACGGCCGCACGATCACCGTTCATCTCCTGGCGTACCTCTACGACCCGACGCACGCCATGTTGATGAAGGAGCAGTCCCGCCTGCGCGAGGAGCGGCGTCACCGGCTGCACAAGATGGCCGAGATGATGCAGGCCGACGGCTTCCCGATCGACCCGGTCGACCTGATGTCCCGGCTGCCCTTCGACGCGCCGGCCGGACGCCCGCACCTCGCCCAGGCGCTGATCCGCGCCGGAGTCGTGTCGTCGGTCGACGAGGCCTTCGCGACCTTCCTGACCGGCGGGCAGTACTACGTCGGCCGCACGGACACGCCCGTCGAGCGCGCGATCGAGATGATCACCGAGGCCGGCGGGGTCACCGTGCTGGCGCACCCGTTCGCCCGGTCCCGCGGCCCCGTCGTGGCGCCGTCCGTCGTGCGGTCGCTGGCGGAGATGGGCCTGGCCGGCGTCGAGGTCGACCACCCCGACCACGACGTGGAGACCCGCGCCGCGCTGCGGTCGCTGGCCGACGAGCTCGGGCTGATCGTCACCGGGTCGAGTGACTACCACGGCACGAACAAGACGGTCCGGCTCGGCGCGGAGACGACGGCGCCGGAGATGCTGGATGCTCTGGCCGCGAGGGCGACAGGCGCCAAGATCCTCGTCGGTTAGGGGCGGTGGTCCGTGTTCAACGTGCGGCTCTTCATCGAGGCGTCGATCACGCTGCTGGTGATCATGGACCCGCCGGGCACCGTGCCGGTGTTCCTGGGGCTGGTCGGCCGCAAGTCGCGGGAGGCGCGCAAGCGGGCCGCGCGGCAGGGCGTGCTGGTGTCGTTCCTGGTGATCACGCTCTTCGCGGTCGCGGGCAACTCGATCCTCGCGTACATGCACATCGGCATCCCCGCGCTGCAGGGCGCCGGCGGGCTGCTGCTGTTGCTGATCGCGCTGGACCTGCTGACCGGCAAGGGCGCGACCAACCACCCCGAGGTCGAGGACGTCAACATCGCCCTGGTGCCGCTGGGCACGCCGCTGCTGGCCGGCCCCGGTGCCATCGCCGCGACGATCGTGTTCGTGCGCCAGGCGAACGGCGACTGGGGCTCGTACCTCGCACTGGCCGCGGCGATCGTGGCCGTGCACCTCGTGCTGCTGGGGACGCTGCGGTCCGCCGGCCTGCTGATCAAGGTGTTCAAGGAGAGCGGGATCCTGCTGATGGCCAAGATCGCCGGTCTGCTGCTGGCCGCGATCGCCGTGCAGCTGGTGGCGTCGTCGGTGCAGGGGTTCATCTCCTCCGGTGTTTAGCGTTCGATGCGTGCGGTGTCGCCGTCGATGATGATCGGGCGCTCGATCAGGCTCGGGTTGGCGACCATGTGCGCGACCCACTTCGCGCGGTCGTGCTCCAGGTCCGCGGGGTAGGCGGCTTCCTTCCTGCGCGCGATCTCCCACGGCTCCCTGCCGAGGAGCGTGAGGACGTGGTCGAGCTCCTCGGCCGTCGGGACGTCGTCGAGGTAGCGGCGTTCGGTGTACTCGGCTCCGGCGTCGTCGAGGCGCTGCTTGGCGGCGCGGCTCTTCGAGCAGCGGGGGTTGTGCCAGATCTCCATGCGACTGATTTTCTGTCAGGGGTGCTGAGTAACTTGGACGGGGTGGAACAACTCGGCTTCGACTTCGGCACCGCAGCACCGCGTCGGCTCGTGCGCGTCACGCCCGCGAAGCTCGCGACGTGGACGGACTGCCCGCGCCGCTACCGGATGACCTACCTCGACCGCCCGTCTCCACCGCGGGGCGGCGCTTGGGCGCACAACACCCTGGGTGCCGTGGTCCACAACGCTTTGAAGGCCCTCTTCGACCTGCCTGCCGACCGCCGCACGCCGGAGCAGGCCGTGGCGCTGGTGAACAGGCAGTGGAAGTCCGAGGGCTTCCGCGACGTCGACCAGGCAGCCGAGTACCGCTCACGCGCCTGCGGCTGGGTGCACGACTACGTCTCGTCGCTGGACGTCGACTTCGAACCGCTCGGCGTCGAGCGCTGGGTCTCGTCGCCGACCGAGAAGATCGTGGCCGAGGGGCGCGTCGACCGCATCGACCACCGCGACGGTGAGCTCGTGATCGTCGACTACAAGACCGGCCGCCACGTCCTGACCTCCGACGACGCCCGCGGCTCTCAGGCGCTGGCCCTGTACGCGCTCGCCGCCCGCCGGACGCTGCGCAAGCCGTGCCGCCGCGTGGAGCTGCACCACCTGCCGTCCGGTTCGGTGGCCGTGTGGGAGCACACCGAGGAGTCGCTGGCCAGGCACGTGCGCCGGGCGGAGGAGGCGGCGGACGAGATCGACCTGGCCACCGAGACCCTGAAGGCGGGCGGCGACCGGGAGGTCCTGTTCCCGCCGGTGACGGGCAGGCAGTGCCAGTGGTGCGACTTCCGGCGGAGCTGCCCGGAGGGCCAGGCGGCCGCGCCGTCGCTGAACCCGTGGGACCTGCTGGCCCCGTAGTGGTCGCCCTCGCCCTCGACGCCGGCCCGTAGGGTGGCACGCGTGGAAGTGGAAGCAGCGAAGCGGCAGTCGCGGACCTACGGAATCCTGCGCGCTGTGAGCGGCGTGCTCGCGGTGGGCATGGTGCTGCTCGCGCTGGGCAACATCGGTGTCCAGTTCTACGCGAACTCCCGCGACCTGCCCGGCCCCGGCACGCTCTCCGTCATCGCGCACGTGGTGGCGGCGCTCCTCGCGGTCGGCGGCCAGATCGTGGCGGACCGGTACGCGGACTGGAAGGCGCCGATGGCGTCGCTCGTCGTGCTGGTGGTGGCGGGCTCGACCCTGTGGACCTTCTGGTGGGCCTAGGGCGGTCCGCCCGGACAGACGGGTCCTGACCGACCAGCGGTGGTAGGCGATCGGAGAGACCGGCCTGCGGAACAACAGCCCGCAGGTCAGGGGGTCAGCCAGGCCCGCCACGTCGGGAGCAGCGTCGCCATCAGCTCGTGCGGCGCCTCGGTGTTCGGCGAGTGCATGACGCCGGGCAGCACGGCGAAGTCGGCGTCCAGCCGTTCGGCCATGTCGCGCTGAACGGCAGGGCTCCACGCGTCGTCCGAGTCGCCGCACACCACGAGGCACGGTGTGCCGGAGGTCCGCAGGGCGCGGGCCAGCTTGGCGACCTGGTCCGGTTCGCCGCGCAGGCCGTTGCCCATGCCGAGCAGCGCCGCGGCGGACGACTTGAGGAACCTGGCGCGGTAGAAGTCCTTCAGCTCCTGCGGAAGTGCCGCCCACGCGGGGTTCTGCGACGCCCGCAGCTCGTTCAGCCTCTGCGTGCCCTCGACGCCCTGCTCGGCCAGCACGTGCTCGCCGACCTCCAGGACCGAGCGGCGTTCACCGGCGGGAAGTTCCGACGGGCCCGACGACATCAGCGTGAGACCCGCGATCGGGGCGCCCGCGAACACCGCTGCCCGTGACACCAGACCGCCGTAGGAGTGGCCCAGCAGGAGGACTTTCCTGCCGTCCGCGGCGATCTTCTCGATCAGCTCGGCGATCACCGACCCGAGTGGTCCAGGGCGGTAGAGCGCCTCGTCGTCGGGGCCCTGCGAGTCCTGCTGACCCGGCAGGTCGATCGCGACGACCTCGAAGCCCGCGTCGGCGATCGGGTCGATCATCGGCGCGAAGTCCTCTTTGGACCCCGTGTAGCCCGGCACGAGCAGTGCCGTCGTGCGCATCGCGTCGTCTCCCACCGCGGGCGCGCGCAGCGCCGCGATCGTGCCGTAGCGGCCCGGTAGGTCGACGCGGTGCGCCCGGTGCGGGCTGATCTGCGAGTGCACGAGGGAACTATCGCAGCGCGACCAGGGTTTCGCCACGCTGCTCCAGCACGACCGGACCGGCTGTGGCCAGTTGCACAGGGCCCGTGTGGCCCTCCCGGTTCACCCGGATCGTGCCCACCACGGCACCGGTGGCCTGCTCGTACACCCGCAGACCCTCCTTCACCGGGATGACCGCGCGGCCCGCGAGCGTCGTGCCGGCACCCAGCGCGCCGTCGGCGGTCCACAGTGGAGCGAGCGTGTCGAGCGACAGCGCGATCGTCTTCGATCCGGAGAACCAGAAGACGTTCGTCTTGGTCGAGAACGTGCGCGCCGCGTGGTTCGGCGGCTCGGCGAAGTCGGCCGCCGGCACGTCGAGCGGCACCTCGGAGAGCTGCGCGCCGGTCTCGGCGTCGAACACGACGAGACGACCGGGGTCGGGCACCGCGACCGCGACCAGCTTGTCGGTGACGGCCACGACCTGGGAGTTCTTGCCGCCGGTCAGGACGCTCGCGAACACCTTGGGCTCGTCGGACTTGTCCGGGTTCGGCTTGATCACCGAGACCCGGTCGGAGCTGTCGTCAGGGCAGCGCTCGATCAGCGCGAACCTCCCGGACGCCACCGCGGTCGAGCCGTACGTGCAGCCGGCCCGCGGCTGCTTGTTCGGGTTCACGATCGCGCGCAGGCTGCCGTACTCGAGCGACTTCACGAGGTCGTCGCGCCGGTAGACCTCGACGTACTTCGACCCGGTGGTGATGATGTGCGAGCCCTCGTTGAGCAGGGCCGTGCCCGGTTCCGCGTCGCCGTTGCGCTGGGCCCTGCGCTCGCCGGTGACGCCGTCGAGCGAGGTGAGCTCCGAGCAGTTCGTGCCCTTCGAGTACAGGGCCATCGCGCGGCCCCATCCCGTGCTCACCACGCACAACGGAAGATCACGTTCGTACGTCCACCGCACGTCACCCGTCAGCGGGTCGCGCCCGTTGACCGTGCCGCCGTCGCCGGTGACGACCGTCGACGGCTTCTCCTCGCCGGTCTGCGCCGACGGGGTCTGCACGACCACCGGCGACTGCGACGCGCCGCTCTTCGCCCGCCACACCTCGGCGAGCGACGGTGGCAGCGCGGCCACCTCGGGCAGCGGCTCCCACGAGGAGGGGCCGGTGACCGACGTCGTGGCGCGAGCATCGCTGAACGCCCAGGTCAGGACGGACGCGACGATCGAGACGACGGCGATCACCGCGACCGCGATGAAGTCGGAGCGGGTGCGCCACGACCGGGCGGGCGGGCGTTCCCCGACGGGCCCAGGATCGGACGCACTGGTGTGCGGGGGCTCGTCGAGGACGTCCTCGACCTCGGTGACGTCGGAACCGGGGGACGACATGTGATCAGTCTGCCGAAGGAGCGGCCTGTTCGGCAGAGGTTCGGCGACGACGGCGCCTGCGGGGCTTGTCGGAGGCGGACTTGTCGGCGGGCTCCGACGACGCGGGCGCCTCGGCCTCCTGACCCTCCTGCGTGACGCCGGCACGGCTGCGCGTGCGCGACCGGGAGCGCTTCGGGCGGGTCTCCTCGCTCGGTTCCGGCGCCTGCTCGGCACCACCGGGGCCGGAACCCGTGCGGCGACGGCGCTTGCGCTTGCCGGCGTCGAGGTTCTCCTCCTCCTCGGCGTCCAGGCCCGCGCGGGTGCGGTGGCTCATCGGCAGCCTGCCCGTGGAGCCGGACGGGATGCCCAGGTCGGCGAACAGATGCTCGGAGGTGGAGTACGTCTCCACCGGCAGCGGCTGTCCGAGGCCCAGCAGGTCGTTGACGGACGCCCAGCGGTGCGTCTCGTCCCAGTCGACGAACGTGATGGCGACACCCGTGCGACCGGCGCGGCCCGTGCGGCCGATGCGGTGCACGTAGGTCTTCTCGTCCTCGGGGCACTGGTAGTTGATGACGTGCGTCACGTCGTCGATGTCGATGCCGCGTGCCGCGACGTCGGTGGCGACCAGCACGTCGACCTTGCCGGCGCGGAACGCCCGCAGCGCCTTCTCACGTGCGCCCTGGCCCAGGTCGCCGTGCACGGCGGCCGCGGCGAACCCGCGCTCGGTGAGGTCGTCGGCGACCTTCTGCGCGGTCCGCTTGGTCCGCGCGAAGACCATCGTCAGACCGCGGTCGCGGGCCTGCAGCGCGCGGGCCAGCATCTCCGGCTTGTCCATGGAGTGCGCGCGGTAGACGAACTGCGAGGTGTTCTCGTGCGTCTGGCCGGCGTCGTTCTCCTCGGCGCGGATGTGCGTCGGCTGGTTCAGGAACGTGCGGGCCAGCGTGATGATCGGGCCCGGCATGGTCGCCGAGAACAGCATGGTCTGCCGCTCGTCGGGAACCATCGTGAGGATGCGCTCGATGTCGGGCAGGAAGCCCAGGTCGAGCATCTCGTCGGCCTCGTCGAGCACCAGCATGCGGACCTTGCCGAGCACCAGGTGGCGCTGCTCCGCCAGGTCGAGCAGGCGGCCGGGCGTGCCGATCACGACGTCGACGCCCTTGCGCAGCTGCGCGATCTGCCGCTCGTAGGGGATGCCGCCGTAGATCGCGGCGACCTTCACACCGAGGTGCTTCGCGGCGTCGGTGAGGTCGTGCGAGACCTGGAGACACAGCTCACGGGTGGGGACGACCACAAGGGCCTGCGGGGTGCCGTCACCGGGCATGTCGATGCGGTGCAGCAGCGGCACGCCGAACCCGAGGGTCTTGCCGGTGCCGGTGCGCGCCTGGCCGATGACGTCGTCACCGGCGAGTGCGATCGGGAGCGTCAGCTGCTGGATGGCGAAGGTGCGCTCGATGCCGGCTTCGCTGAGCGCCTTGACGATCTCGTCACGCACTCCCAGCTCGGCGAACGTGGGGGCTTCCGTCGGCACCGGCGCGTCGGCCAGCAGCGGGTGCGACGTGTCTTCTTCGGGAACGCCGGATTCGCTGTGTTCCAGTTCGACCGGGTCCAGATGTGCTTCTACTTCAGCGGTCAGGGTGATCAGCCTCTCTCGTACCAAGCGCGTACGAGCCCTGGCCGGGCCTCTCGACCGCGCTCGATGAGCAGCTGCGGGAAAGGTGTACGCGCACCATTTCTGCGCCGCGCAGCGTGGTCGTCACACTCGTCACGCCGGGCGTCCAGGGCCATTCTACCTGGCAAGACACTTTTGACCACCTCGTGCGGCGATTCCGATGCCGATCGGGTACCCGGTTGCGCGCAGGCGGACGCCTCCTGGCACCGCCGTTCGCCAGCCGATCGGCAGGTGGGCCGCCGCCGCACCGCACTAGGCTTCGGTGTCATGGGTGTTGCGGAGGGTGTTGTCGATCTTCTGGGTGCGCTGGCGTACGGCGAGCTCTCGGCCTTCGACCGGATGACGGAGGACTCGCGTTCGGCGCCGACCTTGGCCGGACGCGCGGCGCTGGCGCAGATGGCCGCCGCGGAGATCGGTCACTTCACGCTGTTGCAGAAGCACCTCGCCACCGAGGGCATCACCGTCGAGGACGCGATGGCGCCGTTCGTGAAGGGCTTCGACGCCTTCCACGAGTCGACGAGCCCCAAGTCGTGGCTCGAGTCGCTCGTGAAGGCCTACGTGGGCGACGGCCTGGCCGCCGACTTCTACCGCGAGATCGCCGAGTGGCTGGACGCGCCGACCAAGGAGCTGGTGCTCGCCGTGCTCGCCGACACGGGTCACTCGGCGTTCGCTGAGCGCGAAGTCCTGGCTGCCGTCGAGACCGATCCGCGGGTCCGCGACCGGCTCGCGCTGTGGGGCCGGCGGCTGCTCGGCGAGGCGTTGACGCAGGCCCAGTACGTGGTGGCGGAGCGGGACGGCCTGTCGGAGCTGATCATCAGGGGGTCGGGGGACCTCGCGGGGATCGGTCAGCTGTTCCGGCGGCTCCAGCAGACGCACGCGCGGCGCATGACGCAGCTCGGTCTGGGCTAGGTAGGCTCGAACTCAGATTTTTCTCTTGAGCACGGAGGTCAGCGTGGAGGTCAGGATCGGCGTCGCGGACAGCGGGCGGGAACTCGTCGTCACCAGTGAGCTCAACCCGTCCGAGGTCGAGGCCCTGGTCGCGGACGCGGTGTCCGGCAAGACCAGCGTGCTGTCGCTGGTGGACGCCAAGGGTGCGCGGTTCGTCGTGCCCGCTGGCCGCGTCGCGTACGTGGAGATCGGCCCGCAGGACTCGCGCAAGGTCGGGTTCGGCGCCTGAGATCGTCAGTGGAAAGCCCCGGTCAGGAGTTTCTGACCGGGGCTTTCCCCGTTCGTGGCCCGATCTAGTGCTCGACGGGTTCCTCGATCTTGTACGGCGGTGTCGAGATGCCGCCGACGCGGTAGCGGCCCCACGGGTCCTGGTCGGTCAGCGTGCCCTCCGCCTCACCGGTCGGCGTGCGCAGCACCGCGGTGCGCGCACCCGCCTCGACGCGGTTCGTGACCTCGTCGTTGCTCTTCACGCGGCCGTACCAGTGGTAGCGGCCGTCGATCGGCTGGAAGTAGCCGCGCAGCTCGACCTCGACCGCGACCTCGTCGGAACCGAAGACGAGGGTGGCGGAGCCGGTGTAGCCCTCTTCGTCGTGCTCGTGCTCGCTCATCAGTCCACCAATCGCAGAGGGGTGAGTGGCTTCTCCGGGTCCGCCTGGACGCCTGCCGAGCGCAGCAGCCCGTCGATGGCGTGCCAGATGATCGTGGCGAGGTAGTCGCTGAGGTTCGCGCGGGACATGGTCTGGCGGTCGAGCCACCAGTCGCCCGCGTTCTGCACCATGCCGACGAGCGCGTGCGCCCACGGCTCGGCGCCGCCGGAGTCCATGTCGAACGCGCGCAGGTAGTCACCGAGGATCCTGGCCAGCGTCGTCGCGATGATGTTCTTGTCCTCGGCGACGACGTCCTTCTCGACGGGACGGTCCACGAAGGACCCCTTGACCACGAACCGGTAGAGGTTCGGGTTCTCCTCGATCACCGACAGGTAGGCGTCGACGATCCCCTCGATGCGGCCGCGGATCGGGCCCTCCGCCATGAGCGCGGGACCCATGCGGTCCATCAGCAGCTCGGTGGCCTTCTGGCCCACGGCCAGGTACAGGTCGGACTTGTCGGTGAAGTGCCGGTACAGCACGGGCTTGCTGACGCCCGCCTCCGCGGCCACGTCCTCCATGCCGACGTCGGGGCCCTTCTTCGCCACGGCGGCGATCGTGGCCTCCACGAACTCCGCCCTGCGCTGCTCGCGATGTCCCTTCCACCGCTCACGTCGCGCGTCCGGCCCCTTGACAGTGCGTGCCATGTGACGCACGCTACCAGAAGTAACCGTTACCTCAAGTAACACCTACCGGGGAGGGCAACCGATGAGGGTCGCCGATCGGGAGAAGACAGCGGAGCG
>JASLAV010000126.1 GCA_030146905.1 Lentzea sp.
GCGATCTGTTCGTTCCGCAAGGCAAGGAAGCGCGGGGGCCGGATCGCTCGGGTCGTCGAGGGTGTCGTGGAGCCGGCTCGTTCCGATGGTCCGGATGTGGTGGGACCGGTTCCGCTCCGGTCACCCGGAGACGACGCGGGACCGGCTCACCCGGAGATGTCGTGGGACCCGTTCGCTCGGGCCGCCCGGTGATGTCGTGGGACCGGCTCACTCGGGGTCACCCGGAAACTCGGGAACACCTGGGAACCTCAGGGTCACCCGGAAGCGTCGCAGGACCGGCCCGCCCGGAGTCGCCCGGAACATCGCGGGACCGGCCTCACGCGAGGCCGACCGGCAACGTCGCGCGGATCCGGTCCACGCGCGTCGATCGGAAACGTCGTGGGACCGGCCCGGGAGTCCTAGGCTGAGCGACGTGATCCGGATCGTGGCGTCGGACGAGGTGCCGTGGAAGGACGTCGAGGCGATCTTCGACGGCTCCGAACCCGGCAAGTGCCACTGCCAGCGGTACAAGGTCAAGGGCTGGTTCTGGCGCGACTCGACCCTCGACGAGCGCTCCGCCGCGCACGAGGAGCAGTCCGCCCGAGGCAGTGGCCTGGTCGCCTACGTGGACGACCAGCCCGCCGGGTGGGTGGCGGTCGAGCCCCGGTGCGACTACGCGAAGCTGCTGGACATGCCCATCCCCTGGAAAGGGCGCGCCGAGGACAAGCACGACGACGGCGTGTGGGCCGTGACGTGCTTCGTGGTGCGCAAGGGGTTCCGGCGGCAGGGCCTCACGTACGAGCTGGCCGCGGCGACCGTGGAGCACGCGCGCAAGAACGGGGCGCGAGCGGTGGAGGCGTACCCGATGATCGCCGCGCCCGGTCAGAACGTCACGTGGGGCGAGATGCACGTCGGTGCGCGCCAGGTGTTCGAGGAGGCCGGGTTCGTGCAGGTCACGCACCCGACCAAGCGACGGTTCGTGATGAGGGTGGATTTCTGATGCGGTTCGACGAGATCGTCATCCGGACCGAGCGGCTCGACTTCCCCGCGCTGGCCGCGGGCGACGGGCCGATCGTCGTGTGCTGGCACGGGTTCCCGGACCACCCGGCGTCGTTCGGGCCGCTCGCCGAACGCCTCGTCGCCGCGGGGCGCCGCGTGGTCGCGCCGTTCCTGCGCGGGCACCACCCGTCGACGGTGGACCGGCTGCCGTTCGGCGACGGCCTCACGCTCGCCGCCGATGCCGCCGCGGTGAACGCGGCGTTGTCGGACGGGCCGGTGGACGTGATCGGGCACGACGTCGGCGCGGGTGTGGCGGGGCGGCTGGCGGCGATCCGGCCGGACCTGGTGCGGAAGGTGATCACGATGTCCGTGCCGCCGCCCGCCGCGTTGCGCACGATCTTCGACGATCCCGCGCAGCAGCAACGGTTCTTCTACCTGTTCATGTTCCAGGTGCCGGGTGTCGGCGAGGGGTTGCTCAACGACGCGTTGATCGAGTACCTGTGGCGCACGTGGTCGCCGGGGCTCGAGGTGCCCGAGTACGTCAGGGCGATGTACGCGGATCCGGCGGTCAGGGCCAACGCGCTGAAGCTGTACCGGGCGAACTTCGACCGGTCGTTGCACGATCCCGCGCTCGCGGAGCTCGGGAAGGTGTCCGAGAAGCCCGCGGAGATCCCGATGCTGGTGCTCGCCGGTGCCGACGACGGGTGCATCACGCCCGACAAGTACGCCGACGCCGCCACGGGTCTCGCCGCCGGTTCGCGGGTCGAGGTCGTGGCGGGCGCCGGGCACTTCCTGCAGCTAGACCGCCCCGACGAGGTCGCGGCGCTGGCGCTTGACTGGCTCCGCTGACTTGCGGATCCGGCCCCACGGCTTGAACACCGAGAGGACGTAGGCGACCAGCAGCAGCGTCGGTGCGACGACGACCGGGTACAGCAGGCCGGACGGGATCACCGCGGCCGGGTCGCCGGCCATCATCCGTTCACCGATCCTCGCCGCTTCGGCCACGCCCGGCCGCAGTGCGAAGGCGATCAGCAGCGACATGCCGACGTTCAGGACGAGCTTGGTCGTCACCCACCAGTACCTCACGAGCCCGTACTTGCTGCCGACGCCGAGCACGACGCCGGAGATCATGCAGACGACGCTGGCTCCGAGCATCGGCCAGATCGCGAAGATGTCGATTGCCTGTATAGCCACGCCGGCGGTGTTCACGTCCGAAGTGGACAGTGAGACCACGACCAGGATTCCCAGTGCGAGGTCGATGCCGAGCCACGCCGCCGCCGACAGGACGTGCACGAGCAGAACGGCCTTGCGGGCACGGCCGCCGAGTTTGCGGGTGGTGGTCATCGCGGGGCTCCTTCGCTCGTGGTGTCGCGTCTTACTTTCGCGACCACGAGCGCCCGCATCATCCGCTCACGTTCTGATCCCGCGTACGTCAGATTGCGTACGGGTCAGCCACCGGGCGTGACGATTCCCTGTTCGTACGCGAACACGACCGCGTGCGTGCGGTCCCGCAGCCCGAGTTTCGTCAGCACGCGCGAGACGTGCGTCTTCACGGTGGTCTCCCCCAGGAACAGCGTGGCGGCGATCTCGGCGTTGGACGCGCCCTTCGCCAGTTCCACGAGCACCTCGAACTCGCGGTCGGTGAGCTCGGGCGGCCGGGTGCGCTCCCGTGCACCGGCGGCGCTGAACCGCGCGATCACCCGCCGGGTCACCTCCGGCGAGAGCAGGGCGTCGCCTCGGGCGACCACCCGCACGGACTCGACGAGGTCCTCGGGTGAGGCGTTCTTCAGCAGGAACCCGCTCGCGCCCGCCTGCAACGCCTCGAACAGGTAGTCCTCGCGGTCGAACGTCGTCAGGATGACCACTCGGGTGCCGTGGCCGGCGGACAGGATCCGGCGGGTGGCCTCGAGACCGTCCATGCGGGGCATCTGCACGTCCATCAGCACGACGTCCGGGCACAGCGACGCCACCAGGTCGATGGCTTCGGCGCCGTCGCCCGCTTCACCGACGACCTCGATGCCCGGTTCGGTGCCGAGGATGACCCGGAAGCCGGCGCGGACCAGGTCCTGGTCGTCGGCCAGCACGACTCGTAGATTCACGCCATCTCCTCGGTGGGCAGTGATGCACGGACGAGATAGCCCGCGTCACGCCGTGGGCCTACCTCCAGCGAACCGCCGTGCACGGCAAGACGTTCGCGCATGCCGACGAGCCCGAACCCCGAGCCTGTGGCCGCCGAGTGACCGCGACCGTCGTCGGCGACTTCGACCTCCAAAGCGCTGTCCAGGAAACGCATCCGCACGTCGACATGGCGCGCGTCGGCGTGCTTGACGACGTTCGTGAGTGCTTCCTGCACGACCCGATACGCGGACAACGCAACCGCGGAAGGCACTTCACGTGGAGAGCCATACACACCGTGCGACACCTCCAGACCGGCTGCGCGCGCGTTGTCGAGCAGGTCCGGCAGGTCGTCGAGGCCGGGCGCCGCCTTCGAGTCGGTTTCGGCGTCGGCCCGCAGCACGCCGAGCAGGCCGCGCAGTTCGTTGATCGCGGTGCGCGCGGTCTGCTCGACGGTCTGCAGTGCGTCGCGAGCCAGTGCGGCGTCGGAGTCGAGGACCCGGCGGGCGGCACCGGCCTGGATGCCCATCACCGACACGTGGTGCGCCACGACGTCGTGCAGGTCGCGGGCGATGCGCATGCGTTCGGCCGCGATGGCGCCGCGCGTGTTCTGCTCCTGCGAGCGCCGCAGTTCCTCCGCCTGGAACTCGAGCTGCGCCTGGCGCCGAGCCGCCGTCCACGCCATTTCGCCCACCACGTAGGCGAAGGCGAAGAAGAAGATGTTGAACTCCAGTCCGTAGAGGACGGAGGCGAGCATCGGGTCGATGGGCCCGGCCGCGTTCTTGAACGTCACCGGGGGACCGATCAACGCCCGCACGAGGGCGAACCCGAGCCACAGGAACATGCCGACGATGACGCCGATGCGCGACCACCGCGCCGCGGAGCGGTTCTGCTCCCACGCGCCGACCGTGTAGATCGCGAGGAACAGAATCGCCGACGGCACCAGGTTGTCGCCGACCCGCTGCCACTGGGCGATGATGAACAGGACGGACACGACGAGCATGACGGCCAGCGGGAACCGGCGGCGCACCACCAGGGGCACCGACAGGACGAGCACCCAGGCGAGCTGCTCGCGCAGGTCGGGCGGAGGGTCGTAGATGGCGGCCCCCATGCTGTTGACCAGCACGGTGCTCTCGACCGCGAGCAGCAGCACGAGCACGGCGATGCCGATGTCACGCCGCCGTTGCGCGCG
>JASLAV010000141.1 GCA_030146905.1 Lentzea sp.
CCCGTCAGGTCGCCGGGCATCAGGTCCGGCGTGAACTGCACACGCGTCGTGGACAGGTCCAACGCGCGCGCAAGAGCACGCACGAGCAACGTCTTCGCGACGCCCGGAACACCCTCCAACAGCACGTGTCCCTTGCACAGCAACGCGAGGATCAACGACGTCACGGCGGCGTCGTTGCCCACCACGGCCTTGCCGATCTCCGCGCGCAACGCCACCAGTGCCGTACGGGCTTCCTCGGTGGTGACCACTGCCGTCATGCCTTGCGCACCTCGTTCTCCAGAGCATCGAGCGAGTGAGCCAGTGCGACCAACCCCCGGTCGTCCACCGGCTCCTTGTCGTAGAGCAGCGCCCGCACCGAAGTGACGGGGCGTGAAGTCCTGCGGGCGATCTCCTCGGACGGGTCGTCGCCCTGCGGCACGCCCAGCAGCGGTGCCAGCCGGTCACGCGTGGCCTGCCGCAGCACGGAGGCGGCGTGCGAGGCGGCGTGCGAGCGGCGGTACAGCCGTGCCCTGCCCTCCACGGTCTCGGCGGCGCGCACCACGACCGGAAGCGGTTCGGGCACCACGCGGCCGAGCCTGCGCGCCCGCCACAACGCGATCAGCACGGCCGCGACGCCGAGCTGCAGGGCGCCGTACTTCCAGCCGTCAGGGATCAGGCCGGTCAGCGTCTTCTGCTGTGACCTGTCCGCCTCCGACGGCACGTACCAGACCAGCCGTTCGTGCTGGCCCAGCAACGACAACGCGAGAGCCGCGTTGCCTTCTTCGTCGATGTCGCGGTTGGTGAAGATCGCGCCGTAGCCGATCGTCGTGACGGTGCCGGTGCGGACCAGCGTCGAGTCGTAGCAACTCTGCTCACCCTCGTAGGTGAGCCCGCCCATGGTCGCGGAGCCGGCCCCGTCCGCCAGCGGACAGCCGGGCTGACGGGTCTCGGCCTCCAGCCGGCTCGTCCCGGGGGCGGGCGCGAGGAGCACGGTCGCGGAGGCCCGCCGGCTCAGGTCCGCGAGTCGCTGCGGGTCGATCAGGTCCGGCTGCGTCACGAACAGCGTCGCACCGTCCACAGCGGACGCGTTGTCGGTGAGCTCGACGCGCACGCCGTTCTGCTCCAGCAGCCGGGCGACCGCGTGGCTGCCCTCCGGCCGGAACGACCGGGGGTCGAGCGCGCCGCCCTCGCCGCCGCCGCGCAGCAACGTGATCACGATCGCCGCGAAGAGGATGATCACGCCGATCAGCACGGGTCCGCGCGCCGCGGTCCAGATCCTCGGGGCGTCCGGGGAGACCGCCGTCATCCGCGCACCTTGCCGTCCACGGAGACCACCCTCTGATACCCCTCCACCGTCGCGGGCCTGCCGCCGTACCAGACGTCGTCGAACTGCACCGCCGCGCCGCGCAGGTCGTCGGCGAGCACCGGAAGTGCCCGGCCCGCCTCGAAAGCGACCTCGTCCACGGTGCGACCGGCCCGTGCGTCGAGCACGCCGCGTTGTTCCAGTTCGCGCACCACCGCGCGGAAGCGTTCGCGCACGGCCTCGGCCAGGTCACCGGCCGCCGCGGCCTTCTCCGCGGCCGCCCGGTGCTCCGCCGCGGTCATGGCGGTCGAGCCGAACACGGAGCCGTCCGGCCGCAGTGCGCGGGCGGTGGCCCCGACCCGGAGCCGGATGACGATCACGACCAGCACCACCACGGCCACGACGACCGCGATCGCAGTGATCCCGCTCATGCCACCCGCCCCGGCGAACAGCTCGCCGAGGCGGGTCAGCACCCAGTCGACGGCGCGTTCCAGCGGGTTCGGGTCGTCGGAGACGTACGCCGGGTCGCGCAGCTCCCGGACGGCCGCCTCCCTCGCCTCGTCGCGGCCGAGATCTACCGGTACGTCAGCTACCGCCATGCCCCGCGGCCCGCTGGAGTTCGATGTCCATGCCCTCGGACCGCATCCGGCGGTCGACGTAGACCAGCACGCTGACCGCGGAGCTGAACGGGAGCGCGATCGTCGAGGCGATGATGGCGCCCAGCGTGATCAGGACCAGGTAGCCCGCGCTCAGCAAGGCGGCCGGGTCGGCGTCGAAACCGGTGGTCGCCCGGCCCAGCAACTCGAACGGCAGGCTGATGATCCAGGTGATCACGGCGCCGATCAGACCGGCGACCAGCAGGATGCCGAAGGTGCGCCACCACGCGCCGGTCACGAGCTTCCTGGAACGGCCGAACGCGGTGCCGACACCGCAGCGCTCCAGCACCAGCGCGGGTGTGACCAGGGAGAACAGCACCCACAGCCAGACCGCCAGCAGGAAGGCGACGAACAGGCCGAGAGCGAGCGCCCAGCCGGAGTTCGCCAGCACGCCGAGCAGGCCCAGCACGACCGGGGCGGCCATGATCAGGAGGCCGTAGAGCAGCGTCGCGCCGAGCAGCGGGAGCAGCCGGGGCTTGAACTCCTCCCACGCCTGCGCGAACGTCACCTGCCTGCCCAGCACGGCGTGGCCCACGACGACCGTGATGAAGCCGGACAGGAACACCGTGCCGACCAGCTGGAGCACGACGCCGATCATCGTGCCGCCGAGGGCACTGGCGAACGTGCTGATCAACTGGTCCCGCGTCGGCGCCGCGTTCGGGTCGAGCGCGGTGGAGAGGTCGGCGAGGAACGGCAGCTGCACGAGCAGGCCGATGATCTGCGTGATGGCGGCGACGACCGCGGCCGCGCCGATGATCAGCTTCGGATAGCGGCGCATCGTCGTGACGGCACCGTCGATGATCTCGCCGAGCGCCAGCGGGCGCAGCGGGATGACGCCGGGCTTGATCGTCGGCTGCACGGGAGGCGGAGGGGCGTTGTAGCCGTACTGCTGCTGCCCGTACTGGGGCGGCTGCTGCTGCGGCTGGTTCTGCGGCTGGTCGGGTGAAGACCAGCCCGGCGTCTCGGACATCTCGGCTACCCCCGGTAGTGGTGTGAGCGGCATCCTGCCAGATCAGGGCCACCGCCACCGGGCAACCCGATCACGAAACGAGCTCGGTCCGCGCCCTGGCCGCCGTCGTGCGCCGCATCCCCGCGCTGACGCACCTCCTCACCACCTGCGGCTGCTCGCGCATGAGCCGCAGCCCGCGCCTGACCAGCGTCGGCACCGGCTTGCGGGCCTCGGCCACGTCACGCGCGAACCGGCGCACGAACGTGACGGGCGGGCTCGGCGCGAGCACGATCGCGTCCCGGAGCACCCCGGCCTCCCTCGCGCCCCCGACCAGCAGGTCCGCGAACAGGCCCTCCGCGATGAACGCGGGCGCGCCGCCCAGCTCGATCGTCTGGGCGCCGACCGCGCGGTCCTCGCTGATCGAGTAGACCGGCGCCTCGACCCTGCCCGTGTCCGACAGCTCGATGACCGCCTGCAACGCCTTGTCGGCGTTCCACGAGCCGACGTCGTCCCAGTCGGCCCTGCCGTGCTCGTCGCGGGGGAGCAGCGGGTCGTCGCCGTCGCGGTAGAAGTCGTCGAGGCGCAGCACCGGCCAGCCGAGGTGGGCGGCGAGTGTCGACTTGCCTGAGCCGGAGGGTCCGGCGAGCAGCACGGCACGAGGGATGGGCACGGAACGCGATCCTCGCACATGTCCTAGGCTCGAACGCATGAGCGAAGGTCTGTTCGACGAGGGCCTCTTCGGCGCGACCGACGAGGAGAAGGCCCAGCGCATCGCGGCCAACGCCCCGCTGGCCGTGCGGATGCGTCCGGCCACTCTGGACGAGGTCGTCGGCCAGGACCACCTGCTCGGGCCCGGCGCCCCGCTGCGCCGCCTGGTCGAGGGCGCCACACCGGCGTCCGTGATGCTCTACGGCCCTCCCGGCACCGGCAAGACGACCCTCGCGACCCTGGTGTCGAAGGCGACCGGCCGCCGGTTCGTCGCGTTGTCGGCGCTGTCGGCCGGTGTGAAGGAGGTGCGGGCGGTCATCGACGAGGCCCGCCGCCGCCTGGTCCGGTCCGGCGAGTCGACGGTGCTGTTCATCGACGAGGTCCACCGGTTCTCCAAGACCCAGCAGGACGCCCTGCTGGGCGCGGTGGAGGACCGGATCGTGCTGCTGGTCGCGGCCACCACGGAGAACCCGTTCTTCTCGGTCGTGTCGCCGCTGCTGTCGCGTTCGCTCGTGCTGCAGCTCAGGTCGCTGACCGACGACGGCGTGCGCGCGGTGATCGGGCGGGCGGTGTCCGACCAGCGCGGCCTGGGCGGGTCCGTGGTGCTGGAACCCGAGGCGGAGGACCACCTGATCCGCCTGGCCGGTGGTGACGCCCGCCGCGCGCTCACGGCGCTGGAGGCCGCCGCGGACTCGGCGCTGGCGTCGAACGACGGCGTGATCACGCTGACGCTGCTGGAGTCCACTGTGGACAAGGCGGCGGTGCGCTACGACCGCGACGGCGACCAGCACTACGACGTGACGTCGGCCTTCATCAAGTCGATCCGCGGCTCGGACGTCGACGCGGCCCTGCTCTACCTCGCACGGATGATCGAGGCCGGGGAGGACCCGCG
>JASLAV010000173.1 GCA_030146905.1 Lentzea sp.
TGCCTCGTGCAGGTGGCCGTTCGACGTCAGCACGCTGCCGCCGTCGTAGCGCTCCTCGCCGTCCAGCGAGGTGAAACGGCCACCCGCCTCGGTCACCAGCACCTGGAACGGGGCGATGTCCCACGGGTTCGCCACGCACTCCGGCGCGAGGTCGATGGCGCCCTCGGCGACCAGGCAGTGCTGGTAGAAGTCGCCGAACGCGCGGCTCTCCCAGGTCGCGTCCACCAGGCGCAGGTACGCCTCGCGCGAGTGGTGCTCGACCCACGACTTGATGTCCGTCGTCGACACGTAGGCGTCTTCGAGAGAACGCACCCCGGACACGGAGATCGCGCGCTCACCGGAGGCGTCCGACGCGAACGCGCCACCGCCCGCGGCCGCCCACCAGCGGCGGCTCATGGCGGGCGCGGACACGACGCCCACGACCGGCACGCCGTCGGAGACCAGGGCGATCAGCGTCGCCCAGATCGGCACGCCGCGCAGGAAGTTCTTGGTGCCGTCGATCGGGTCGAGCACCCAGACGCGTGCGGCGTCCAGGCTGCCGCCGCGCTCCTCGCCCATGATCACGTCGTCCGGGCGTTCGGAGGACAGCACCGAACGGATCGCGTCTTCGACCGCGACGTCGGCATCGGTGACGGGCGTGCGGTCCGGCTTGCGCTCCACGGCGAGGTCGTGGGCGCGGAAACGGGTCGCGGTGATCGCGTCGGCGGCGTCGGCGAGGCGGAGGGCGAGTTCGAGATCAGCATCGTGGCGTGACACGCGGCGATCGTTCCACGAATACGCTGGGCCCGTGAGCGTGGTGTTGCTGGCCGAGGACGACCCGGCCATCGCGGAACCTCTCTCCCGCGCGTTGACGCGGGAGGGTTATTCGGTGCAGGTCGTCGGTGACGGGCCGAGCGCCTTCGACGCCGCCATCGCCGGGGGCATCGACCTCATGGTGCTGGATCTGGGCCTGCCGGGCATGGACGGGCTGGAGGTGTGCCGCAGACTCCGCCAGAGCGGCAGAGGCATTCCCGTGCTGATGCTCACCGCCCGTGCCGACGAGGTCGACTTCGTCGTCGGGCTCGACGCGGGCGCGGACGACTACGTCGCGAAGCCGTTCCGCCTGGCCGAGCTGATGGCCCGCATCCGGGCACTGCTGCGCCGCAGGGCGCCGGGCACGCTGGAGGTCAACGGCGTGCGCGTCGACCTGGCGGCCCGCCGCGTCACGGTCGACGGCGGGGAGATCCAGCTGGCGAACAAGGAGTTCGAGCTGCTCAAGGTGCTGATCCAGCGCGCGGGTCAGGTCGTGAGCCGCGACGAGATCCTCTCCGAGGTGTGGAACGACCCGGACCTCAAGGGCAGCAAGACGCTCGACATGCACATGTCGTGGCTGCGCCGCAAGCTCGGTGACGGCACGCCCAACTCGGCCGAGCGCCGCATCGCGACCGTCCGCGGCCGCGGTTTCCGCTTCAACGCCGACTGATGCGCCGCCGGATCCTGCGGGCCATCCTGCTCGCCGTCGCCGTCACGGGCTTCGTGCTCGGCATCCCGCTCGGCTACACGGCGTTGCAGCTGGTCGAGGACACCGCCCGCGGCGCGCTCACCGAACGCGCCCAGCAGATCGCGGCGACGCTGGACGACCAGCTCGCCAACCGGCGTGCCATCGACATCGAGGCCGTCAGGATCGCCGTTCCCACCGACGGCCGCCTCACCGTCGTGTCGGGCGGGACCACGAGCGTCATCGGTCCCTCGCCCGGCACCGACCCGTTGACGGCGGAACTGCCGATCGCACAGCAGGGCACCGTCCGCCTGGAGATCCCCTCCGGTCCGATGCACACCAGCCAGGCGCAGGTGGCGGGTCTGGTGCTGCTCCTGCTCGCGTTGTCCGTCGGCACCGGCACCGTCGTGGCGCTGGTGACGGCGCAAACGCTTGCCCGCCCGCTGGGCTACGTGGCCGCCAGAGCGTCCCGGCTGGGTGCCGGCGACTTCCGCGCCGACGATCAGCGCTACAACATCGAGGAGCTGGACGCCGTCTCCGACGCCCTCGACACCTCCGCGACGGCACTCGCACGGCTCGTCCAGCGGGAACGCGAACTGGTCGGTGACGTCTCCCACCAGCTCCGCAGCCGTCTCACCGCACTCCAGCTGCGCCTCGAAGCCCTGGCGGAGCACCCGGAACCGGACACCGCCGCCGAGGCCCGCGCGGCACTCGAACAGGCGGAACGACTGGCCGCCGTGCTGGACGAGCTGCTCGCGGCCGCCCGCGCGGCCCGTGCCCTCGGCGCCGAGCCGCTGGAGCTGCGGCCCGCGTTGAACGCCATCGCAGACGAGTGGCGCGAACAGGTGAAGAGCCAGGGACGGGCGTTGCGCGTGCGGGTTCCGGACGGCCTGCTGGCGCGTGCCACGCCGGCCCGTCTCCGCGAGGCCATCGGTGTGTTGCTGGACAACGCGCTGCGCCACGGCGAGGGCTCCGTCGTCGTCTCCGCCCGCGGCGAGGACGGCACGGTCGTGGTCGAGGTCAGCGACGGTGGCGCCGGTGTTCCCGACGAGCTCGCGGCGCACGTCTTCGAGCGCGGTGTGTCCGGTGGCGGCTCGACGGGTGTGGGGCTGGCGCTCGCACGGGCGCTGGTCGACGCGGACGGCGGCCGGTTGGAGCTGTCGACGGCGCGTCCGGCGACGTTCGCGGTGTTCCTGCCGGTGCCCAAGGCCCAGGACGTGGTGGGCATCCCGTGGAAGGCGCCGAGCACACCCCGCTAGGAGTGGCCGAGCTCCTTCTCCTCTTCGATCGACCGCTTGGGAACGCGGCCGTTCTCGTCGGGGAACACCCAGTTCTTGTAGCCGTACCAGCGGAAGGCCATCCCGATGAGCGTGCCGACGATCTGCGCGCTGAGGAAGTCCGAGACCTCCTCGGTGAGCCGCGACACGTGCGGTTCCTGGAGGTGGAACGCGTACCGCGCGATGTACAGCGGTGCGGAGTTCAGGACGATGCCGATGCCGTTGACCAGGAAGAACAGCAGGGCCTCGTGGTGACGCTCGCGGCCACCGCGGGTGCGGAACGACCACTCCCGGTTCAGGATGTACGACACGATCGTGGCGACCAGGGTCGCGATGATCTTCGCCGTCACCGGGTTGTTCGGCAGGACCAGGATCTTGATCCCGAAGAACAGGACCGTGTCGATCACGAAGCAGGTGCCCCCGACCAGGGCGAACTTCACTAGTTCACGATGCTTCAGCGCGATCGACCGGATCGGTTCCGGGAACCGGGAGACCACTGTTTCGGCTAGAGACACGAGAAGAGTCTACGGAGATCGGGTGAACGCGCCTGTCAGGTCGGGCGCCGGCGTCGGGGAACACCCAGCGCCGCATCGCCCAGAACTTGAAGCCGGTCGCGAGCAGCATGCCGATGATCGAGCCGGACACGAAGTCCGCGATCTCCTCCGTCAGGACCGGCACGAACGGCGCCTGGAGGCCGAACAGGTGCCGCGAGAGCCACAGCGGCAGGATGTTGATGGCCACGCCGATGCCGCTGACCAGGAAGAACAGTGCCGCCTCGTGGTGGCGTTCGCGGCCGCCGCGGGTGTGGAACGACCACTCGCGGGACAGCACGTACGAGGCGATGATCGCCACCAGCACGCCGATGACCTTCGCCGTGACGACCTTGTCGCTCAGCACGGTGAGCTTCAGCGCGTACCAGACACCGTTGTCGATGACGAACGTCGTGCCGCCGACGACCGCGAACCGGATCATCTCGCGGTGCTTGTGCAGCAGGAACTGGAGTGGTTCTGGCAGCCGGCTCATGGCCCGGCGAACGACTGGCAGCACCGCGCCAGCTTACGGATCAAGGTGACGGCGGCCGTCTCCGGGTGTTACGTACCGCGACACAGAGGTGCCCGAGCTGCACGTTCCGTGACGAAAAAGATCAACTCCTGATCAGCTCCGCTGCGGGGGGCAGGGCAGCCCGAGCAGGTCGGGGATCAGCGGCAGCAGGCCCGGCCACGGCTCGCACGGTTCCTGCGTCCTCGGCGGGGTGGTCGGCACGGGCGAGGACGGCGGGATCGAGGGCAACGGCACGGTCGGCACCGTCGTCGGCGGCGGGAGCACCGGCGGTTGGCTCGGAAGGGTCGGCACGGTCGGCCTGGTCGGTTCCACGGGCTTCGACGGCTCGGTCGTCCGCACCGGCGGAGTGGTCGTGGTCGTCGTCGGCGGCGGCACGACCGTGGTCGTCGGCGGCTTCGGCTCCTCCTCGACGGGCGGGCGGTCCGGGTGCGCCCTCACCGGCACGGTCACGGACTTCGTCGCGTTGCCCAGCGTGGCCTTGACGGTGACCGTCCCGCCCCGGTGCCACGGTCCGAAGGCCCAGAGCGACATCCGGAACCCGCTGCCCTTGTCCAGGTCGGTGACGCAGCGGATGGAGTGCCCGCCCGTCTGCGAGCACTCGCGGTACGGCGTGAAGATCACGACGTTCTCGGACGACGAGATGTCCAGCTTCAGCGTGCCGGCGCGC
>JASLAV010000187.1 GCA_030146905.1 Lentzea sp.
GCGGTAGTCGCGCGGCGAGAACCTCGGTGCTCGCCGCGGCCTCTGCAGGCCCGCGGCCTGGAGGTAGGCGACCGCCCGGTGGCGCTGCGGCTTGTACGGCTCCAGCAGCTCCATCATCCCGTCGTCGTCACCCGGCGTGCCGGTCAACGCCCACGTGACGTTCTTGGCGACGTGGAAGTCCCCCACGCTCACCGCGTCCGGGTCGCCCCAGGACCGTTGCGCCACCTCGGCCGACGTCCACACGCCGATCCCCGGCACCTTCTCGAGCAGCTCGCGGCTGCGCATCTCGGCGGCCTTCTCCAGCCGGTGCGCGACCTGGGCGGCGTTGACCAGCGTCCTGCGCCGGGCGCCGTCGAGCCCGCACTGGTGCCACTCCCAGTCCCGCAGGCCCAGCAACCGTTGCGGCGTGGGCGGAACCTTCAACGGCTTCGGCCCCGGCGCCGGCTCACCGAACCGCCGCCCGAGCTCCCGCCACGTCCTGAACGCCTCGGTGCCCGTGACCTTCTGCTCCAGGATCGAGGCGAACAACAGGTCCCAGACCCTGCCGGTGGACCCGAGCCGCAGCCCCGGCCGCCGCCTGCGGGCCTCGGCGACGACCGGGTGGTGCGCGACGAACTCGTCCACCGGGTCGTCGGCGCCGAGCAGGGCGGGCAGCCCGTCCAGCAGCCACAGCCCGCCCTCACCCCACGCCTGCGCCTCGACCACGTCGGTGCGCCGGACGTGCAGGGTGCCGGGCCCGCACGGCGTGTTCGCCGCGAACCAGACACCGCCCTCCGAACTGAAGGACGGATCGCCCGGCCCGCGGCGCAACGGCAGGAGCACCGCTCCCAGGTCGAGTGGGAACGGTGGTGTCCAGGTTCTGCTAGGCATCCGTCGAGAAGCGCACACCGGCCTCTGGCAGCACGACACCCGGCCACACCCGCGCTCCGCCGATCAGCTCACACCGCGCCCCGATCACCGCCGAGTCGCCCACCACGGCGTCGCGCAACACCACACCGGCCTGAACCAGCGCACCGGCACCCACGATCGACCGCTCCACAACGGCGTTCTCACCGACCACCGCACCGTCGAAGAGGATCGCGCCGTCGAGCACGGCCCCTTCCGCGACCGTGCAGTTCGCACCGACCGTCGACCCGCCCTTGACCGTCGCACCCTCGTGCACGGCGGAGCCCTCCAGCACGAGGAAGTCACCGGGCTGCGCGACAGCCGCCGACGGCGCCACCCCGCGCACGAGGTCGGCTGACCCCTGCACGAACGCCTCCGGCTTGCCGAGGTCGAGCCAGTACGTGGCGTCCACGTGCCCCTGCAACCTCTTGCCCGCTTCGAGCAGCCCGGGGAACGTCTCGCGCTCCACCGACACCGGCCGCCCGGCGGGAATCGCGTCGATCACCTCACGCCGGAACACGTAGCAGCCGGCGTTGATCTGGTCCGTGGGCGGGTTCTCGGTCTTCTCGAGGAACGCCTGAACACGCCCGTCCTCGTCCGTCGGCACACACCCGAACGCACGCGGATCCGCGACCTTGACCAGGTGCAACGTCACATCCGCCGAGTACTCGCGATGCGTGGCCACGATCCCGGTCAGGTCGACCCCGGACAGGATGTCACCGTTGAAGACCATGACATCGGGCTCGCGCAACCGGTCAGCGACGTTGCGAATCGCCCCGGCCGTGTCGAGCGGCACCTCCTCGACCACGTACTCGAGCTCCAGCCCGAGCCGCGACCCGTCACCGAAGTACTCCTCGAACACCTCGGCCTTGTAGCTCGTACCCAGCACCACGTGCGTGATACCGGCTTCCTTGATCCGCGACAGCAGGTGCGTGAGAAACGGCACCCCCGCAGTCGGGAGCATGGGCTTGGGAGCGGACAGGGTCAGCGGGCGAAGACGAGTGCCCTTGCCCCCGACCAGCACCACAGCTTCAACGCCGTGCACCTTTTTCCTCCTCCGCGTTACAGCAAGCCGTTCGACGGAATACTCTGACACGAAGCAGATCGTCATACGGGATCTGGTCCCGGCAAGGAGCAAAATCCGACATGGACCCCCGCGACCGGGCCGACGCCATGCTCGCCCGCGCCCGCGCACGTGGGCGGAACATCGTGACGCCGGACAACATGACGTCCCCGATGGACGCGTCAGACACGCAACAGATCCCTAGAACGCTGGTCAACGCCATGGACCCGCGCCGGGACCCGGACTCGACCATGATCCTGTCCCCCGCGCAGATGGGCCAGCAGAACACCCAGCGCCCACCGCAACAGCGCCCGGGCCAGCCCATGCCGACCCAGCCGATGCCGGTGCAGGCAACCCCTGGCGATGACGCGGAGATCACCCAGGTCGTCCAGCCGGGCATGATCCCGACGGTCTCCAACCACAAGCAGACCCGCAACTCGCTGTCGCAACGGCTCAACGGCGACATGTGAGAGACGCCGCATTGCGAAGCGGGACGCACTGTGTCGGCCAGCACCAAGATCCAGGGCAGGCTGACGCAGGGGTCCCCCTTCGAGGCGGCTCCCCCGCGACCCAACATACCGACGGGGTCTGACACTGCCGCAAGCCGAAGGCGAGCGAGCAAAGACGAAGCCGAGCCCGCCCGCTTTGAACACCCCGGTGGGTGGGGTGGTTCCCGTCACCGAACCCGGCCAACCAACGCAACGCGCGGCCGCGGTAAGCCCCTGGCGTGCCATCTACCCACCCGCCGCGCTGCCCGGTCCTTGATCAGCTGACGGGGTCCGGGGCGGAGCCCCGCTCGGTAAACAGGAACGGGACCACCCAAACGCAACCAACCCTCAACGACGAGTCAGCAACCGAACCCTCAACCCGAGCCCAACCCGCAAAGCAACCCGAAAAGGCGCCCACAAAACCCCAGGATGCCGATCAGCCATGTACCGGTAAGCACTCAGATGATGCTCCCGGAGCATCCGATCGGAAGACCGGGCAGTCGAGTGCCCCCCGATGTGCACGACCTCGGCCTCAGGCACGTAGACGTTCTGAAACCCAGCCTTCCCAACACGTTCCCCGAGGTCAACGTCCTCGAAGTACATGAAGTACCGCTCATCGAACCCACCGACGGCGTCGAAAACCTCACGCCGCATCAAGAAACACGACCCGGACAACCACCCGGCAGCGCGCTCGACAGGAGCCTGCTCCTGCCGATAGGCCCGAGTCCACGGATTCGACTTCCACACAGCTCCGAAAACAGCATGCCCAAGGCCACGCCCAATGGACGGCAGCAACCGAGCGGACGGGTAGACCTCCCCGGAAGGTTCCCGGATCAACGGCCCGAACATGCCACCAGAAGGCCACCGCGAGGCAGCCTCGATCAGGGTGTCCACGCTCCCGGGCGAGAACTCGATGTCCGGGTTGGAGATCAGCACCCACCCGACGTCGGGCCCGAGAGCGGCGACCCCGCGGTTGGCGCCGCCGCCGTAGCCGAGGTTCCCCCCGGTCGGCACGAACCGCACCTCGTCCCGGGAGGCCGCGACAGCTTCCGGCACCCCGTCCGTCGACCCGTTGTCGGCGAGGATGACCTGCACCGGCCGGGTGGTCGCCTTCGCGAGGGTGTCCACGAACGGTGCCAGCGTCTCGCCCGGCGAGTACGTGACCGTTACGACACCAAGTCCGTCGCCGTAGTTCACGGCCGACACACTAGTGGTGCCCGATTCACCGCCTGCGCCGCACCAGAGACGCGCGCTCGTAGGCCAGGCGGTGCCGTTCGGCGCTGACCGCCCACGAGAAGTCCTTGGCGCGCTGCTGGCCCGACGCGGCGAGGGACGCGCGGCGGGCAGGGTCGTCCAACAGGTCGGCGATCGCCGCCGCGATGTCACCCGCTCCGACACCGCAGTACGCGACCGCCTCTCCACCGACCTCCGGCAGCGACAGTCTTCGGGTGGTGAGCACGCAGGCGCCGCACGCCATGGCTTCGAGGACCGGCAGGCCGAAGCCCTCGCCCAGCGACGGGTAGGCGACGAGCTGTGCGCCGCCCAGGAAGCCCGCCAGCTGTTCGAACGGCAGGTAGCCCGCCCTGATCACGCGGATGCGGTGCGGCACCGAGTCCAGCGCCCGTTCGACCTGGCTGTCCCAGCCGGGCTGACCCGCGAGCACCAGGGCCGGCGGGGTGGCGCGGCCCGCCACGGCCTGGGCGAAGCCGCGGATCAGCGCCGGGACGTTCTTGCGCGGTTCCAGCGCGCCGAGGAACGCGACGTACTCCATGTCCCCCAACGACAACGTGCGCCGCACGGACATGATCTCGTCGGGCGAGGGCGGGTGGAAGCGTTCGGTGTCGACGCCGTGCTGCGCGATGTGCAGCACCCTGCGGTCGGCTCCTGCCACGCGCACCAGTTCGTCGGCCGTCGCCTGGGACGGCACCACGCAGAGCTCCGCGCGCTTCAGCGAGGCGCGGGTCCAGGTGCGGAAGAAGCGGGCCTTCACCGAGGAGTGCAGCACCGGGTCCGTGAAGAACGTGGCGTCGTGCAGCGTCACGACCGAGGCGGCCTTGCTGGTCACCGGGAGCGTGTAGTGCGGCGAGTGGACCACGTCCACGTTCAGCGACCGGATCAGCCTGGGCAGCGTCGTCTGCTCCCAGGCCAGGCGGGCCGTCCTGGTGGCGACGGCCTCCGCCGCCCGCACCACGCGGCTGTTCGGCGCGATCTTGCTGAACAGCTCTTCGTCGCGGGGCTGGCACACGACGGACAGCGCGGCCCCGTCGGCGTCCAGTGCCGCCACGAGCGAATCCACGTAACGGCCGACGCCACCTCGATCAGCGGGCACGGCGGTGGCGTCGATCAGCACGCTGGGTTCGTCGGTCGACACGATCGGCTAGCGTAATGTCATTTGCTAAAGCGTTTAGAGGGAATGCGCTAATCCGGCTGTACGGAGTGGGCCTCCCAGACACCCAGCGCAGTCTTTTCCCAGGTGAAGTCACTCGCGCGGGTGATCCCGGCCTCCACGGTGTGATGAGGATCAGCCAGCACGGCCCTCACTCCTTCCGTCAACGACGCCAGGTCGCCCCGGCGCACCACGGTGCCCGCGCCGCCCGCGACCTCCACCAGAGCGGGGTCGTCGGAGTGCACGACGGGCACGCCCGCCGCCATCGCCTCCAGCACCGGCAGGCCGAAGCCCTCCGCGAGGCTCGGCGCGGCGAGCAGCGACGCCCCTGCCAGCACGGACGCGAGCCGCGCGTCGGACACCCTGCCGAGCAGCGTCACGTGCGGGGCGCTCAGGTCGACCCCGCCCCACCCCTGCGGGCCGATGACGACCAGCGGCACGCGCAGCCGTTCGGTGGCCCGCACCAGCAGGTCGAAGCCCTTGCGCGGCTCGATCGTGCCGATGGCGAGGACGTACCGGGACGGGAGGTCGTCGGCCCTCGGGCCGGACAGGCGAGTCACCCCGTTCGGCACCACGTGCACGGGAACCTCGACGCGGACGCACTCCGCCAGCTGAGACGCCACGGCCTTCGTCGGCACCACCAGCGCACGCGCCTCCAGAGCGGCGCGGGCGATCACCTTGCGGTGCCACGCGACACCGCGCGGGGTCAACGTCTCCGGGTGCGTCCACGGCACCACGTCGTGCACCGTGACGACGGCACCGGGCAACGGGGCGAGCGGCGTCGGGGCGTGGACGTGCGGGCCGAGCCGAGGCGGCAGGCCGCGCTCCCACAAAGCCACCAGGGCCCTGCGGGGCAGCCTGATCACGCGGTCGGCGCGCGCCGTCGCCGCGGAGGTCACGGACCAGCCGGCGGGAGCGGTCCCGGCCAAGGCCCTGAACAGCTCGGCCGTGTAGCGGCCGGTACCACCGGGGACCGGTGCGTTGAGTTGCTCGGTCAGCACTACTAGCTCGGGCACGTCGCGTACCGTCTCACGCCGTGTCGGCACTCAGCACCGTGGTGGTCGTGACGTGGCGGGGCCGTGAGCACATCACGGCGTGCCTGGACGCGCTGGCGGCCCAGAAGAGTCCACACAGGACGATCGTCGTCGACAACGCCTCCGACGACGGCACGGCGGCGCTGATCAGCGGGCACGAGGTCGTGCGGCTCCCCAGGAACCGCGGTTACGCCGGAGGGCTCGCCGCGGTGCTCGACCTGGTCGACACCCCTTACGTCGCCTGGCTCAACGACGACGCGGTGCCGGACCCGTCCTGGCTCAGCGAGCTGGAGAGCGCTCTCGCGGCAGACCCCGGAGCGGCCGCCGCCACCTCGTCGATCTTGCTCGTCGACGGCTCGACGCAGTCCGTCGGCGTGGCGCTGACGGCGGACGGCCACGGCAAGGACGTCGTGCTCGCCGGACGCGAGGTGTTCGGCTTCTGCGGTGGTGCCGCGTTGCTCAGGACGGACGAGCTCAAAGCCGTGGGCGGGGTCCCGGCGAGCTTCTTCTGCTACTACGAGGACACCGACACCGCTTGGCGGCTGCGGCTGGCGGGACACCGGGTGATCTCCGTCGGACCGGCGCGGGTCCGGCACAGGCACGGTGCGAGCACGCGTCCCGGCTCCCGGCTCTTCCACCGCTGGAACGAGCGCAACCGGTTGCTCATGCTCCTGCGCTGCGCACCGGCGGCCGTGGCGTTGGGAGAACTCGTCCGGTTCCTGGCCATCACGACGTTGCTGCCGTTCCGCGGGAACGTCCCCGAGGCAGCCAACTTCCGGCTCGGCCTGCGCGCCCAGGTGCTCGTGGAGGTGCTCGTGCGACTTCCGGTCACCCTCGTCCAGCGGCTCACCATCACGACGAAGATCCCGCGCGCTCGCGTCTGGCGGGACTGGGCAGGCCGGTGATGTCCGGCGGCCGCGAACCCCGCCCGGTCCACGACCCGGCGTCCCCGGTGGACGAAGCCGCGCGGAGGCGCCTCGTCCGGCTGCTGCTGGTGGACCGGCTCGGGCACGTCGAGCGGTGCGTGGTGGAGCAGGCCGAAGAGCACCGGACCCAGAAGCGGCCGGTCGTCGAGTACGTCCTGGGCTGCCCGGGCGGTGACGTCGAGCTGACGGAGGACTGGAGCGACCGGTTCAGGACGTCCGAGGCGGACATCCTGGTCGGGCCGCCGCTGCGGCCGGTGCTCGCGGCGCCCGATCTCCGGAACCTGCCCTTGGTCACAGGCGTCCTCGTAGCGATGACTGCCGCGATTCCCGTCGCCCACGTCCTGAGAAGGCGGCCGTGAGACGACCCGTCCCGCTGATCGTGCTCGGCCTCACCGCGATCGCCGCCGCGGTCGTGCTGGGCGCCGTCGTGCCCGAGCAGTACCAGCTCGCGGTGCTGGCACCGTGCTGCCTGGCCTCGCTCGCGTTCGCGTGGGGCGTCGGCAAGCTCGGCCCCGCCTGGCTCGTGCTGCCCGCGCTCATGGTCGTGGTCCCCGGCACCGCGGTGCTGGTGAGCGATGGTCACCGCGCGTTGATGGACGTGCTCGCCACACCGGAGACGTGCGCGATCCGAAGCGTCGAGAACCTGCCGGGACCGGACAACCCCGCGTTCGCGCACCACGTCACCTGTGCCGACGGCGCGGAGCTGCGGATCGTGGTGCTGGGCGAGCAGGACAAGAAGATGCTGCCTGGTCCGGCGACCGTGCTGCGCCACCCGGTGATGCGCCCGCTGCTCGCCGACCGCAACGACTGGTCGGCGGACTGGGTCCTCGGCGTGCCCGTCGCCGTCCTGTTGCTCCTGATCTGTGCAACCACACTGCGGGCGCGCAGAGTGATGAGGCAGGCTTAGCGCGTGGATCGAGCATCACTGCCCGCCGTGTCCGTCGTCGTCGTCAACTACCGCGGCGCCGAGGACACCATCACCTGCGTGCGCGGCCTGGCCGAGGTCGACTACCCCGCCGAGCTGCTGCAGGTGGTCGTCGTCGACAACGAGGCGCACGACACCGCGCGGCTGAAGGCGGAACTGGGAGGGCTGCCGGGCGTCAAGATCGTCACGGACGACCGGAACCTCGGCTTCGCCGGCGGGTGCAACCTCGGCGTCGAGCACGCCACGGGTGACGTGCTCGCGTTCCTCAACAACGACGCGCGCGCCGACCGGAACTGGATCAGGACCGCCATCAGGGTCTTCCACGCCGAACCGTCGGTGGGCGCGGTCGCGAGCAAGGTCCTCGACTGGGACGGCGAGAAGATCGACTTCGTCGACGCCGGCCTGACCTGGTTCGGCATGGGCTACAAGCGCCACGTCGGCAAGACCGACGACGGCAGCCACGACGCCCCGCGCGACGTGCTGTTCGGCACGGGCTCCGCGTTGTTCGTGCGCGCCGCCCTCTACCGCGAGCTCGGCGGGTTCGACGAGCGGTTCTTCATGTTCTACGAGGACGTCGACCTCGGCTGGCGGCTGAACCTGCGCGGCTGGCGGGTCCGCTACGAGCCGTCGTCGCTCACGTTCCACCGCCACCACGCGTCGATGAGCTCGATCGACCACAGCCGTGAGCTGTACCTGCTGGAGCGCAACGCACTGGCGGCGCTCTACAAGAACTTCTCCGACGAGACCCTCGCCCGCGTGCTGCCGGCCGCGCTGGCCCTCGTGGTGCGCCGCGCGACCGCACGCGGCGAGATCGACGCGAAGCAGCTGGAGATCACCCGCCGCCCCGCCGACCCCGCCGACGACCGCGGGCCGGTCGAGGTCCCGCGGAACTCGCTCGCCGGGTTCCTCGCGATCGACCAGTTCGTCGAGATGATGCCGGAGCTGGCCGAGTCGCGACGGGTCGAGCAGGCGTCGCGGCGGCTGTCGGACGTCGACCTGGTTCCGTTGATGCGCAAGGCTCTGGAGCCCGCGTACGACATCCCGCGCTACCTCGTCGCGCACGACATCCTGGTCGAGGCGCTCGGCATCGACGAGGTCTTCGGCAAGCCGCGCAAGATCCTGGTGATCACCGGTGACGCCATCTCCGAACGCATGGCGGGCCCCGCGATCCGCGCGTGGCACATGGCGGACGTGCTGTCCGGCGAGCACGAGGTCCGGCTGATCACGACGAACCCGTTGTGCGACCCGCCGGACGCGCCGTTCACCATCGAGGGCGTCAAGCTCAAGCAGCTGCCCGAGAACGTCCGGTGGGCGGACGTGATCGTGCTGCAGGGCCACGCGCTGGAGATGGCCGCGGAGCTCAAGCAGCCGGGTTCCACCAAGATCGTGGTCTGCGACATCTACGACCCGATGCACCTGGAGCTGCTGGAGCAGGGCAAGGACGACAGCGACGAGAAGCGCGCGGCGGACCTGAAGAGCGTCACGCGCGTGCTGACGAACCAGCTGGAGCGCGGCGACTTCTTCCTGTGCGCGTCGGAACGGCAGCGGCACTTCTGGCTCGGCCACCTGGCCGCGCTGGGCCGGTTGACGCCGACGTTGTACGACAACGACCCGACGACCCAGTCGCTGCTCGGCATCGTGCCCTTCGGGCTGTCGGGCAAGCCGCCGCAGCGCACGGGTCCCGCGATCAAGGGCGTGGTCCCCGGTGTCGAGGACACCGACAAGGTCGTGATCTGGGCCGGCGGCGTGTACTCGTGGTTCGACCCGCTGTCGTTGATCAAGGCGATGGGCCACCTGCGGCAGCGGCAGCCGTCCGCGAAGCTGTACTTCCTCGGCATGAAGCACCCGAACCCCGAGGTCCCGGACATGGACATCGCCGGCCAGACGCGCTCTCTCGCGGCATCGTTGGGGCTGACCGGCGAGAACGTGTTCTTCAACGACGGGTGGGTGCCCTACACCGAGCGGCAGAACTGGCTGCTCGACGCGAACTGCGGCGTCACCACGCACTACGAGCACGTGGAGACCACGTTCGCGTTCCGCACGCGGGTGCTCGACTACCTGTGGGCCGGGCTGCCGATCGTCACCACGTCCGGCGACTCGTTCGCGGACCTGGTGGAACGGGAAGGACTGGGCGTCGTCGTGCCACCGGAGGACCCGGAGGCACTGGCCGACGCGCTGGAGAAGGTGCTCTACGACGAGGAGTTCGCGGCCGTGTGCCGTGAGCGCATCGCCGTCGTCCGTGAGCGGTTCACCTGGGAGACGGCGCTCGCGCCGCTGGCGGAGTTCTGCCGCAACCCGAGGCCCGCCGCGGACCGTCTGTCGGGCTCCGCGCCCATGGTGCGCACGCCGGGCCTGAGCACGACGGACAAGGTGAAGCGGGACCTGCGGCTGGTGCGCGAGTACCTGGACGCGGGCGGCCCGACCGAGTTGGCCAAGCGGGCGTCGGGGCGCCTGCGCAAGATCGCGCGTGGTGGCAGGTAAATGGCGAGATCCCCGAAACCCCTCTCGGTGCTGCTCGACGGCACCCCCCTGCTCGGACTCCGCACCGGAATCGGCCGCTACACGGCCGCACTGGCCGAAGAGCTGGCGTCCATGCCGGACGAGGTCGACGTGCGGGCGGTGGCCTTCACGTTGCGCGGCTGGCGTGCGCTGCGGACGGTGCTTCCGCACGACGTCACCGCACGAGGCCTGCCCGTCTCGGCACGAGCGCTGCGCCAGATGTGGCTGCGCGCCCCGTTCCCGCCCGTCGAGTTCCTGACGGGGTTCTCCAACGTGATGCACGGCACGAACTTCGTGCTGCCGCCGACGTTGCGGGCGGGCAAGGTCGTCACGATCCACGACCTCGCGTTCCTGGACGCCCCCGGCGACCTGCCGCCTGGCGACCGCAGGCTGCCGGAGCTCGTGAGGCTCTCCGCCCAGCGCGCGGACGTGATCTGCACGCCCACGGCGGCCGTGGCGAACGTCGTGGCCGACCGGTTCTCGGTGCCGCTGGAGAAGATCGTCGTGACGCCGCTCGGAGTCGATCCCGCGTGGTTCGCCTCCCGCCCGCCGTCGCCGACGCTGCGCGGACGGCTGGGGCTGCCGTCGGAGTACCTGCTGTTCGTCGGGGCCAACGGGCCGCGCAAGGGCCTCGATTACCTGGTCAAGGCGCACGCGTCGAACCCGTCGCTGCCACCGCTCGTGCTCGTGGGCCCAGGACGGTCCGGTGTGGACGGTCGGGTGCTGAGGACCGGCTACCTGCCGGACGTGCACCTGCGGTCGGTCGTCGCCGGTGCCACGGCGCTGGTGCTGCCGTCGCGGGACGAGGGGTTCGGGCTGCCGGTGCTGGAGGCGTTGGCCTGCAACGTTCCCGTGGTGTGCTCGGACGTGCCCGCGTTGCGCGAGGTCGCCGGCGGGCACGCCTTGCACGTTCCCGTGGGTGATGTCGACGCGCTGGCCGAAGGGCTGGCCCAGGCCGCCGCGGCGCCCGCCAGTCCCGAGACCCAGTCAGAACGGCGGGCTCACGCGGCGGGGTTCACCTGGCGCAAGTGCGCCCAGAAGACGGTCGAGGCGTACCGGCGGAGCAGGGCCTGACGGCGCGATCGTTGCAGGGCGTCAGGAAAGCCTGACGCCCCAACGGCTTCACCGGGAGGGCATCCTCGGCGGCTGCTTGTCCAGCTGGCTCATCGACACCTGCCGCGAACCCGTGACAACGGCAACGTAGGTGAGGAAGCGCTGCCGATCGGAATCCGTTGTCGCGGGTCGCTGCGGGGTGCGCCCGGATTCGAACATGCCGAACAGGTTCCCCTACTCGGCACAACCGTGCCAGACCGGTCACCCCAATGGCGCAGCACCTGCACGGGGAGCGACCACGCCTGTCCGAAAAGCCTCCGTCAGGGCGCTTCGCCAGTGCGGCAAAGGGCGCAGTCCCGCTGCTGCCCAAGCTTCGCCGGACAGCACCGAGTAGGCGGGACGCGGCGCCGGACGCGGGAAATCGGCTGTGGTGCAAGGCCGCACGCGGTCCGGATCGGCACCCAGTTCCTCGAACACGGCCCTCGCGAGGCCGAACCACGTCGTCTCGCCGCCGCCGGTAGCGTGCAGGAGTCGTTGCGCCGGCAGCACCGAGGCGAGTTCGAGGAGCCCCGCCGCCAGGTCGCGCGACCACGTCGGCGACCCCACCTGGTCGTCCACAACGGACAGAGAAGGCCGCGAGGACTCCAGTGCCGCCATGGTCTTCACGAAGTTCGTGCCGTGCACGCCGTACACCCACGAGGTCCGCACGACCCAGCCGCCCGCTTCCAGCACACGGCGCTCGCCTTCGAGCTTCGTGCGCCCGTAGGCGGACTTCGGGCCGACTGGGTCGGACGGCTCGTACGGCCGCGTCCCGTCACCGGAGAAGACGTAGTCGGTCGAGACGTGGATCAACGGAATGCCGGCGGAAGCGCACGCCTCGGCGAGCAGTCCCGCACCGATGGCGTTGACGGCGAACGCGCGTTCCTCGTCGGTCTCGGCCGCGTCCACGGCCGTGTACGCGGCGCAGTTGATCACCACTGAGGCACCGGCGAGATCCGCTGCGGTCACCGCGGTCACGTCCAGTTCGGCGGAGGACGTCGCGCGGACGTCGGAGGACAGGGCGGCGAGGTCGTGGCCGAGCCCGCCGCGGCCACCGGGAACGAGGATCACCGCTCAGCCCTTCGCCAGCTGGGCGCGCTCCTTGAGCGGCTCCCACCACGCGCGGTTCTCGCGGTACCAGTCGACGGTGTCCGCGAGACCGACGGCGAAGTCCACCTGCGGCCGGTAGCCCAGCTCCGACGAGATCTTGGAGATGTCGACCGAGTAGCGGCGGTCGTGACCCTTGCGGTCCTCCCACGGCTCGACGAACGACCAGTCGCGGCCCGTCGCGGCCAGCAGGCGCTCGGTCAGCTCGCGGTTGGTGAGCTCGGTGCCGCCGCCGATGTTGTAGATCTCGCCCGGCCTGCCGCCCTCGGCGACGAGCTGGATACCGCGACAGTGATCGGCCACGTGCAGCCAGTCACGGACGTTCAGGCCATCGCCGTAGAGAGGAACCTTCTTGCCGTCGATCAAATTCGTGACGAAGAGGGGAATCACTTTCTCGGGGAATTGATACGGGCCGTAGTTGTTCGAACACCGAGTGATGCTCACGGGCAGACCGTGGGTGCGGTGGAACGCACGCGCCAGCAGGTCGGAAGAGGCCTTCGACGCCGAGTACGGCGAGTTCGGCTCCAGGATGTGGTTCTCCGACCACGAACCGTCCTCGATCGACCCGTAGACCTCGTCGGTCGAGACGTGGACGAACCGGCCGACACCCGCGTCGAGTGCGCCCTGCAACAGGGTCTGCGTGCCGAGGACGTTGGTCAGCACGAAGTCGGCCGACCCCGTGATGGAGCGGTCGACGTGCGACTCGGCGGCGAAGTGCACGACGACGTCGACGCCCCGCATCTGCTCCTGGACCACGGCCGCGTCGCAGATGTCGCCGCGGACGAACTCGAACTTGCCCGCCACGGAAGAGAGGTTGGTCTCACTGCCCGCGTAGGTGAGCTTGTCGAGCACCACCACTTCGGCACCGGCGAACGCCGGGTAGGACCCGCTCACCAACTCCCGCACGTAGTGCGAGCCGATGAACCCGGCCCCACCTGTCACCAGTACACGCATGCCATTTCCTCCCGTGGTGTTCCCGGTTCGCAGTCTGTCATGTGGTCAATCGCTGCAACCCACAGCAACGTCACGTCGTGTGTCTTATAAACGACTAAACTCGTAGGGGTGGGGGAGGAAACGGTTGTGGAGGGCAGAAGTCTGCCGGTCAGGGTGGTGAACACCCGGCCGTCCGCGGCTTTCCGCGCCTTCCTGGTCGCCGGGAAGGTCTTCGTCTCCCTCGTCTCGGCCGCTGTGCTGCTCATCACGTCGTACGGTTGGAGCAAGCTCCGGTCGGCAAATGACGGCATCGTGAAGACCGAGGTCATCTCGGAGGAACTCGCCCAGCAGGGCCCGAAGCCGCTCGACGGCGCCGTCGACATCCTCCTGGTCGGCTTGGACAGCCGCACGGACGCGCAGGGCAACCCGCTGTCGAGGGAAGCGCTGGCACTGCTCAACGGCGGCATCCCCGACGGGGAGCAGAACACCGACACGATGATCCTCGTGCACATCCCGGTGGACGGCACGCGCGCGGTCGCGATCTCGTTCCCCCGCGACGCCTACGTCGAGATGGCGGACGGCTTCGGCAAGCACAAGCTCAACTCCGCGTTCGCCCGCCAGCGCAACACGGTCGACCAGGAACTGCGCTCACAGGGCGTGACGGACGAGCAGCGGATCCGCACCGAGTCGATGGCCGCCGGCCGCAAGACGTTGATCAAGACCATCGAAGGCTTATCGGGCAACCAGGTGCGCATCGACCGCTACGCGGAGGTGAACCTGGCGAGCTTCTACGAGGTCACCACGGCCATCGGCGGCGTCGAGGTGTGCGTGAAGGAACCCACCTTCGACAGCGACTCCGGTGCGAACTTCCAGGCAGGACCGCAGACCATCGAGGGCGCCCGCGCGTTGTCGTTCGTGCGCCAGCGCAAGGGCCTGCCCGGTGGCGACCTCGACAGGATCGTGCGGCAGCAGGTGTTCATCGGGGCGCTGGCGAAGAAGGTGCTGTCGACCGGCACGCTGACGGACCCCACCAAGCTCAACGGACTCGTCGCGGCCGTGCAGAAGTCCGTGATCCTCAGCACCGGCTGGGACATCACGACCTTCGCCGAGCAGATGCAGGGCCTGGTGGGCGGCAACTTCGAGTTCAAGACCATCCCCGTCGGTGAGCCCACGGACACCTACAGCGACGGCAACGTGCTGCCGGTCGACCCCGCCGAGGTCCGCAGGTTCCTCACGAGTCTCGCCGCGGAGAAGCCCTCGACGAGCAGCTCGGTGGCGCCGACGACGACGTCGCTCCCCGCTCCCCCCGCCTCGTCGATCACCGTGCAGGTGTTCAACGCGGCGAACGTGCAGGGTCTCGCCAACCAGGTGATGAACACGCTGTCCGCCAAGGGCTTCAAGCGCGGCCAGGTGGGCTCCGCTCAGCAGCTGAGCGACACCACCGTCGTGCGGTACGCCGCCGGCGAGGAGGGTTCGGCGCGCAAGGTCGCGGCGGAGCTCGGCCAGGACGTGACCGTCGAGGAGAACGCCTCCGTCCAAAAGGGACAGGTGCAGGTCTTCGTCGGAACGGACCACCGGACGCCGGACGAGTCCGAGGTCGCCCCGCAGAACGCGCCCGGCACCCCGTCCTCACCCGTCACGAGCAGCACTCCGCCGATCACGGCGGGTGGCCTGGTGTGCGTGAACTGAACTCCCGGCGTAACGGGCCTCC
>JASLAV010000197.1 GCA_030146905.1 Lentzea sp.
ATGCGGGAAGAAGTCGGTTCAGGAGGGTGTGGCGGTCGGCGGGTCGCCGCCACACCTCCGGGACTCAGCCGCTGACCGAGGCCGAGAAGTTGTCGACCGCCAGGCCGACACCGCCGTTCCACGGCTCGAACCCGGCCTGGATGCTGGTCAGGTACCAGGAGTTCGTGATCGCACCGCGGGCGCGCACGTCGTTGATGAAGTCGAGCACGCTGAACGACCACGAGGTGATCGCGGACGGCGCCACGTAGGAGATGACGTTGTTGGAACCGTTGCTGCCGCGCCACACCTCCCAGCTGCGGCCGCCGATGTTGGTCGTGCCGACGGCGCTGCCGATGGGCTGGATCGGGCCCTGGCGGTTGAACCAGATCATGATCTCCATCTGGTTCACGCCGTTGGTCTTCGGGGTGGGGTCGAGCCAGATGTCGTACGAGGCGTTGTAGGTGCCGCCCGCGTACCGGTAGTTGATCGACGAGGTGGCGCTGCGGATCCGGCTGACCTGCATCGGCAGGGTGGATCCGGGGGAGCAGTTGGTGTAGTGGCAACCGAGGAACACCGACGGGTACGACACCGGTGCGCCGTTGGTCGGGGCCGAGCCCTGCTGGGTGGTGAGCTGGAAACCGGATGACGTGACGTTGATGCACTGCTGGGCCGAGGTTCCCCACCGGTTGTTCTGGACCACGTAACGGCCCTGGATGGTGGTCGACCCGTACTGGTCGCAGATGGTCACGTCGGCGTTGGCCGGACCCGCTGTCGCGACGAACGTGCTCGCGACCAGCAAGCCGGCGGCGATGACGGCACGGATGGTCCTTCGCATGATGACTCCTCCGACAGGTTCTGGGAGCGCTCCCAGATTACCGGCGTGTCAACAGGTGGGCGTGTCGGTAGAGGGTGCGGCGGCCTGATGCCGCAGGATCGAACAAGTGGACTCTTGTACTACGGACGCAATGGGTATTTCAGGTGGCCACTTGCCGGGCGATCATTGTCGTCGTGACGACTCAGAACACCACCATCGAGGAACTGGACGGCGAGGACACCGCGCTGGCCTTCGACGCGCTCCGCGAGCTCCGGCCCCACCTGACCTCGGCCGGCGAGTTCGTCGAACTCGTGAGGGCCCAGCGGCGGGAGGGGTACCGGATCGTCGCCTCGTTCGACTCGGCCGGTCGTGTCGCCGCGGTGGCGGGGTTCCGGCACATCACGAACCTCTACGCCGGGCCGCACCTCTACGTCGACGACCTGAGCACCCTCCCGGCGGCTCGCGGGCAGGGCCACGCGAGCGCGCTGCTGCGCTGGGTCGACGAGGAGGCCCGCCGCCTCGGCTGCACGGGCGTCCACCTCGACTCCGGGACGCAACGCCACGACGCCCACCGGCTCTACCTGAGCTCCGGGTTCGTCATCCCCGCCTTCCACTTCGCGAAGAGCCTCTGACGGCCCTCACGCGAGCCCGACCTCGACGACGAGGTCGCCCGTGGGACTCGGCGACCCGCCCTGCGGTTCCACTGTGAGCGCGACCTTCTGCGCCCCCGGCACCCCGCTGGCCACGAGCGGCGCAGTGGGGGAGGGGAGCACTCCGGCGGAGTGCGCGCCGTCCGGGGCGATCATCCACAGCTGGTAGACGCTGCCGCCGGGAGGAGCGGGCAGGTCCTTGCCGAGGAACAGCATCTCGTTGCGGCTGGGCGACATGACGGCCGTCCCGACCGCGCCGTTCGTCCCGGTGGCGCTGAAGATCTTCGCGTCCGGTGTGGACAGCAGGTCCGAGAACCGCTCGTACTGGCTGGAGAGCTGGGCGAGCTGGTCCTCCTGGCCGGACCGCTCCGTCTGCACCGCCACGAACGCGACCGCGACCAGGCAGGCCGCGGCGAGCAGTCCACCGGCACGGCCGAAACCGCGACGGGGACGGGGGACGCGTGCGGTGTGCGGGGCCAGCTGCCGCGTCTCGGCCGCGGCGGCGAGCACTCGTGCCCGCAGGTGCGCGGGCGGTGCGAACTCGGCGGCCGCACCCAGGTGCGCCGCGGTGGCCGAGAGCTCGGCGACCTCCTCCGCGCAGCTCTCGCAGCGGACGAGGTGCGTCTCGAACGCCGCCCGTTCGGTGTCGGACAGCGCGTTCACGGCGTAGGCGCCGGTGAGCGTGTGCAGATCGTCTGACGTGGGCCTCATCCGGTCACCCCCATGCAGTCGCGGAGCCGGATCAGGCCGTCGCGCATCCTCGTCTTGACCGTGCCGAGCGGAAGGCCCAGCAGGCTCGCGACCTCGGGGTAGGAGTAGCCCTGGTAGTAGGCGAGCAGCACCGACTCGCGCTGCAGGTCTGTCAGGAAGCTCAGGCAGCGGCGCACCTGGCGTTGTTCGAGCCGGCCGGACACCTGCTCGCTCACCTCGTCGAACGGCCGGTTCGGGTCGAGCCGCGCCACGTGCTCCTCGCGGTGGGTCGCGGCCTGCGCGGAACGGACGCGGTCGACGGCGCGCCGGTGCGTCAGCGTCATGATCCAGGTGGTGGCCTTGCCCCTGCCCGGGTCGAACCTGGTCGCGGTCCGCCACACCTCGAGCATCACCTCCTGGAACACCTCCTCCGACTGCGCCTGGTCGCGCACGACCCGCCTGATCAGCCCGAACACCGAGCCGGACACGACGTCGTAGAGCCGCTCGAACGCGGACTCGTCACCCCGCGCCACGAGGGCCAGCAGGTCGTCGGCCGTCAGTTCGGCCGGGCGACCGGCGTCGGGCGGAATGCTCTGCAACGCCCGCTCGCGCTTCGGCATCTGGCTCCCTCTCCTCAGCGTTGACATGAGGTGTTCGCAGCGGAAGCCGGTTTGGATCGGTGTGGATCGGCATTCGTCCTAGGAGCAGGTCAAGACTTGCTCAATTCGGATGCGAGCCGGTCGTACGGTCCCTAACCTCGGTTCATGAGGCTGCTGCTGTGGTTCACGCTGGCGTGCATGTGCGCGCTCAGCGGAGACCTCGTGCTCGCGGCCGCGACGACGGCGCTGCTGCTCGGCTGCGCCACCGACCGCGGCCGCTGCTGAGGTCGTTCGGCCGGACGGGACCGACCAGCCCGGACGTGATCACCTAAACCGGGACGCCGCCCGGTACGTACCCCTGTGTGAGTGGACCGTTCGCGGAACTCACGAGAGGGCACACATGGGCAAGCACCACGACGACCACCGCAGGGTCAAGGCGATCGCAGCGGGTGTCGGGGCTCTGGTGGTGGCGATCACCGCCGCGACCTACACCGCGAGCCAGGCGGCGTCCGACGAGCGCACAACGCCGGGGGTGGCCACGCAGACGTTGCGGGACAAGGCTTCGACCCCCGGCACCGCGTGGGCCGTCGACCCCGGCACGAACGAGGTCGTCGTGACAGCGGACAGCACGGTCACCGGTGCGAGGTGGGACAACCTGAAGTCCACAGTGGACAAGATGGGTGCCGGCGTGCGGCTCCAGCGCACGTCCGGCACGTTCCGGCTGTTCGCGGAGGGTGGTGACGCGATCTTCGCGGGCGGCAGCCGGTGCTCGCTGGGCTTCAACGTCGTCACCTCGGACAACCGTCCCGCGTTCCTCACCGCCGGCCACTGCACCGGCGCGGGACGGCGGTTCTCCCTGAACGCGGGAGGCAGGGCCGCCGCCACCGTGGTGGAGTCCACCTTCCCCGGCAACGGCGACTTCGCGCTGCTGACCTACGACAACCGCGCCACCGACGCGCCCAGCGAGGTCGACACCGGCAACGGCGGCAGGGTGCGGATGCAGCGCGCCGCGCAGGCCCAGGTCGGCAGGCAGGTGCAGCGGATGGGCAGCACGACGGGTCTGCGTTCCGGCCGCGTCACCGGCCTCGACGCCACGGTGAACTACCCGGAGGGACGGGTGACCGGCTTGATCCAGACGTCGGTGTGCGCGGAGGGCGGTGACAGCGGCGGGCCGTTGTTCACGCGCGACGGCGACGCGATCGGGCTGACCTCCGGCGGCAGCGGTGACTGCCGCGGCGGTGGCGTGACGTTCTTCCAGCCGGTCACCACGGCACTGGCCGCGGTGGGCGCGCGCATCGGCTAACGAACCGACTGGGCGAACGCGAACACCTTGTCGGGGTCGTACTTCGCGGCGACCTCACGCAACCGCGCGAGGTTGCCGCCGTAGTAGGCCTCCGCCCACTTCGGCAGCTGCGGGTCGATGTAGTTGACGTACCCCGTGTCGCCGACCAGCTCGCCGAGCCCGTCCCGCACCTGTCCCATCGCGCGGGCGGCCTCGGTGGCTCCCGCGGGCGGCGTCTTGAAGTAGATCTGGGCACCGGCGAGCGCGGTGCGGTGGGGGAACGCGGTGGCGTCCGGCGCGATGCCCGCCACCGCGCCCCGCAGGCCGTCGAAGATCAGGTACGACTCGTCGGACTGGCCGTTCATCAACGCCGCCGCCCGCGCCGGGTCGCCGATGGGTTCGCGCACGACCCGTGACGACGCGACGAACGACTCGTGCTGGATCCCGGTGCCGGCGAAGTACTGCACGGCGCCGGAGTAGTTCTGCGGCTGGATGAACCGGTTCGCGGGAGCGGGCAGCTTCGACAGCAGCGAGGCGAGGCCGCCGACGGATCCGACGAAGCACCCGTTGACGCGGCAGGTCGGCTGCGCGCCGCCGCGGATGTTGAGGTTGGACCACAGTTCGTCCGGCGCCTGGGCCAGCCACGTCTGCCACGCGCCGAGCACGTCCGCGGCGGCACCGGCCGGGTAGTCGAGCGAGAACACCGTGACGTCCGGCGCGGGCACGGTGCGGAACACGAACTCGGTGACGATCCCGAAGTTGCCACCGCCACCGCCGCGCAGCGCCCAGAACAGGTCCGGCTCCTGCTGGGCGGACGTGGTGACCAGGCGCCCGTCGGCCGTGACGACGGTCGCGGACACGAGGTGGTCGCAGGTCAGACCGTACTTGCGGGTGAGGACGCCGATGCCGCCGCCGAGCGTGAGACCGGCGATGCCGACGGACGGGCACGTGCCGGTGGGCAGGCAACGGCCGGACGCGGCGAGGACCCGCGACACGTCGCCGAGCGGTGCGCCCGCGCCGATGCGGACCTGGTCACCGGGCAGCACCTCGACGTCGGCGAGCTCGCGCAGGTCGATCTGCAGGCCGTTCTCCGGCGTGGAGTACCCCGCGTAGCTGTGGCCGCCGCTGCGGGCCGCGATGGGGACGCGCTGCCGTGCGACCTCGACGCAGGCCTGCACGTCGGCAGCAGAGGTGCAGCGGGCGACGGCCGCGGG